>NZ_JBFRGE010000047.1:0-50070 GCF_052115185.1 Paenibacillus sp. 2TAB19
CAGTATTGCGGGGCATTGAAGCAGGTGCGTCCCGTCACGATTGCAACCTATAATATTTTGACCCATCGAAAGTCGAAGGATGAGCCCTTCTCACATATGAAGCTGTTCTCGGAGCGGGATTGGGGACTCATTATTTACGACGAGGTGCATCTGCTTCCCGCGCCGGTGTTCCGGATGACGGCGGACATTCAAGCTACAAGGAGACTCGGCCTAACGGCTACGCTCGTGCGCGAGGATGGCTGCGCGGAGGACGTATATTCGCTTATTGGGCAGAAGCAGTTCGATCTGCAATGGAAAGCAGCCGAACGGGACGATTATATAGCTGCCGTCACCTGTGCAGAGATAAGAGTACCTCTGACGCCAGCCTATGAGGATGAATATAACATCGCGGGAGCACGTTCGCGCTTGCGCCTTGCAGCGGAAAATCCAGGCAAGATGGAAGCGTTGAAGAAGCTTTTGGGAGAGCACGCAGGCAAGCCGACGCTTATAATCGGCCAATATTTGAAACAGCTGCGTGACGTATCGCAGAAGCTTAATGCTCCTTTACTCACAGGGGAAGTGCCGCATGTCGAGCGGCAGAAGCTCTATGATCGGTTCAAGTCGGGCGAGATTGGGGTGCTGATTGTATCCAAGGTGGCCAACTTTGCCGTTGATTTGCCGGACGCGGCAGTTGCGATCCAACTGTCGGGCAGCTTCGGGTCCAGACAGGAGGAGGCGCAGCGCATTGGAAGGCTGCTGCGTCCCAAGGCAGCCGCGAACGAGGCATGGTTTTATACGATCGTTACCGATCACACGAAAGAAACGGAATTCGCGTTGAAACGTCAGTTGTTCATGCTTGAACAAGGCTATACCTATGATCGACTGCTGCTCTCTGATCTGGATGCCAATAAGGAGGTTGTAAACCAGTGAAGCTGAGCGAGTTGTCCAAGAAGTTAACGAAACAGCAACAAATGGACTTCATTAATCATCGCGTCTGGTCGGACGCTAATCGAAGGCGGATGGACTGGGCGGAAGCTGCATCGAATCTTCAAGCAGTAAGGGAGGCTGCGGATAAGCTGTCTTCTCATGCCGCGATGCTGCTTACAGAAATGATCAGGGCATTCGGGGCAGAGCCGATAACCGAGGAGCGTCTTATAAGAGAAGTGCGGAGGCGAACGATGATGTCGGGCGCGGAATGCGATATGGCACAGGCGGAGCTGGAGCAAGCCGGCATTCTGTTCGCTGTCGTTAAAGTATGGGGCGAGCGGATATGCTTCCTGCCTAGAGACAGCTTCCTGCCATGGCAGCAATCGTTGTTTCCGGCCGAAGTGCAGCAGGTCTCGTCTAGCGATATGCTGTTATCAGGCGCAGTGACGGCAATGCCGGTCAACAAATCGCTTGGCAAGCAGTTAATGGATGCGCTGGCTGCGATGGGGCAAAGCAGTATGTCGTTGACAGCAAAAGGCGTATTAGTGAAAAAAACAGTTGCCGCTATCGTGCAGAAGGCGGTGTTCGATGAGCATACGTTGATGGCCTCCGGATTAAGCTGGTCTAAGCGAGAGCACTATTCCTTGAAGGCGGCATTCCTCTTAGAAGCAGCAGCGGCATTCAATTTGATTCGAATCGATAATGATATGGTCCGTTGGAGCGAGGATCGTCTAGCCGCTTGGCTATGGCAAGACGAAGAAGAACGAGAATGGAGTCTGCTGCAATGGTGCTTGGATCTGCTGCTGCCCGTGGATGCCGCATCCGCGCATCTTGTTTCTGCCCTATGTGCGCTGGAAGTCGGCAAATGGTATCGAACCGATGATATTCGAGGTTTGCAGATTCAATGGAAGCTGGATAAGGAAGCGGGAGGGAAGACGCTTGATTGGCCGACGCTGCTGCTAGCATTCGGATGGATGGAAGCAGCCCAAGCAACGTCAAGCGGAAAGACAACGGAGTTTATTAGATGGAAGCTGAACGCAAATGCAAGGAATATAGATGCAGTGGAGGGATCTGCTGCTAGTGTCAATTATGGTGATCGCCAGCTGCGTGTGCAGCAGAATGGTGAAATCATCGTAGAGCCTGGCTGCCGCTTGGCGGTTCATTGGGAGCTCGCGCTTGTCGCTGAGCTGGTCGCTGATGAAACGGTTGCTATATATCGATTGACAGCAAGCTCCGTGACGCGTGCGCTGGAGTTCGGGCGAACGAAGCTGTCAATGATCTCATGGCTGGAGCAGCAGAGCGGACAATCGGCGCTGCCCGAAACCGTCGGTGTGATGCTAGAGGAGTGGACGAGCAGAGCTTGCCGCACTTGGTTCGAAGAAGTAACACTGCTGCGATGCGATAATAAGCAGATGGCAGATTGGGTTCGTATGAGCAGTGAGCTTGCCCCGATGGTTGTGCATGAAATCGGCTCAACCGATTTCATAGTGGATGCATCACTAGTTCCTGATATCAGAAAGCTGTTGCAGCGTGCCGGTTATCCGGCGCAGAAGGCGCTGCGCTCTAAGGAGACAGTAGCATCTTACGTATCAGCCTTGTATCCTGTTATTAGCGAGGCGGTATCCGGTTCGGATAAGGAAGCCGAAGCGGATGATGCTGAAGCAAGACGCACTGGCGCGTATTCGTTCCTATACGAGCCGAGCACGCTCGCGCACTTTGAGCTCGCGAGCGCTAAGGTACGACTGAACGATCAATTGCATTCGCAGGAGCAGACTGTGCCTGCAATGTGGACGAAGCAACTGCGCGCATACCATCATTCCACGCGCAAGGAGCTTATTGAGAGAGCGTTAGCCTGGCAATCTCCTCTTCAGCTTCGGATGGACAACGAGCTGCATTCATTCGTTCCTGAACGTCTCGAGCAGCAAGGCGGAGACTGGGCAGTTGTGGGCATACTCAGAAATGATAAGGCGACGGATCATAAGCCGATAAGGCTGACACCGGATATGTGGGACGAGATGAGGATCGTTATTCCTGGCCGTCCATATCCATAATAATCTCTACCTATTGGCTAAGCGGTTATGATATGATAGTGTAGAAGTAAGCAAGTGGAAAAGAGGTGGACGAATGCCAACTGTCGAAGGGGTGCAGGAGACTCTGTATGAGCAGCCCGAAAGCGGCGTGTCTTCGCTCGATATGGCGTCGCTGCTGCTTTGTGCCTATGAATTAGGTGATTGGATCAATGAATCGGCGGAAGTTGCCGAATATTTATATTGGAAGTCGGCTGTGAATGCCGACGAGCAAGTGAAGCAAATGTCCAGGCAGTTCGCGAAAGCGAAGGAGCTGTTCGAGGAATGCGAGCGCTTCGGAAGATTCCATCCGGATTATAATGCCGCTAAGGACAAAGTAAAGTTGATCGAGCGGAGCTTAGGCGATATTGAGAGCGTACGCAATTTCAAGCTTGCCGAGCAGGCAGTCGACGAAATGCTGTATGAAGTGTCGCGTATGATCGCCGAATCGGTATCCGAGAATATCAAAGTGCCTAGCAACGAGAAAGCGTCTGGCGGCGGCTGCGGAAGCGGCGGCTCTTGCAGTTGCGGAAGCGGCGGCTGCGGTTAATATATGAAGCAGGAGGTAAGCGAGCGATGCTGCCGGAGAGAACAGGTTATATCGTATGGGTAAGTGATTTGAAGGCGGCAAGGTCGCTGGAGCGCTTCGGAACGGTTCATTATATGTCGCGCAAGATGCATTACGTAGTGATGTACATGAATGCCGACCGTGCAGAGGAAGCGGTGCGCCAGATGGATAGATTGCCTTATGTCCGCAAGATCGAGCGCTCCTACCGCAATGAGATCAAGACGGAATACAGCAAGGATAGCGAAGATAAGACAAGATCCTATAGCCTGTAAGCGGATGAGGTATAAGTAGAATAGAACGCGTCTAGCATCTTAAAGTTGCTAGACGCGTTCTTTTTTGTTAGGGTAGATTTACATATAATTACATATATGTATCGTCTTTAATTTAATGTTGAAAAATCGGACGAGCGTGTTAGAATGGAATTAAATTCATAGTAAAAAAGCCCTGGTTCGTTAGGAGGAGTAGGTTGCGTAATGAAGGATAAAATGACGAGAAGATGGAATACATATGAGTCGTTTTATTTCGGTCTTGGCGATAAAAAAGTAGCTGATATCGTAATTACGAATCACGCCAAAAGCCGCTGGATCGACCGTATTGAGAGTGAGAAGACCGGATTTGAAGATATTGCCGAGTATTTGTGGGAATGTCTTAAGAACGGACGGATCGAGCCGTACTACCGCAACGAGCAGGACGTTTATTTGATTGATGACGATTTAGTATTTGTGGCCGAATTCGCAGATTCCTTCACGGAAACCGATATTACGGGCCGCCCGCTGCAGAAGATGATTGTTGTGACGTTTCTAGGACGCATGTCGGAGACAATCGAGCTGCGTGACCTTAAGTCCTATTACTCGTGGCTGCGTCATTCGCGCCGCATGACTTTAGTGAAGAACAGCAGAAAGCGCAAGTAATGGCAACAACATAGATGTACAGCCCTCAGGCATGCGATCTTTTACGGATTGCATGCTTTTTTTGCATATACGATACGACTATGCAAACGCTTTGTAGTATAATAACGGGAATACAAAGGAAGGATGACTTACCAATGGCGCTTAATTTTCATCAATTGCATATTTTCTTTACGGTTGCGGAGAGGGGCAGCTTCTCGGCAGCGGCACAGGCGCTGCATATGACCCAGCCGGCCGTGACGATGCAGGTGCAGTCGCTTGAGGATTACTTCGGGACGAAGCTGCTGCAGCGTTCGACCAAGCGAATCGATCTGACCGAGGCGGGCCGAGCGCTTATGCCTTACGCGGAGCGCAGCATTGATTTGATACGAGATACCGATCAGGCGATGTCAGCCTTCACGAAGCAGTTGAAAGGAAGACTGCAGCTAGGCTCAAGCTTAACGATCGGAGAGTATATATTGCCGAGGCTGCTAGGGCCGTTCGGTCAGGAATATCCGCATATAGCAATCAGCATGAAGGTTATGAATACCTCTCAAATAATGGAAGATATTTTGAATCATCAATTAAATTTCGGCCTAATCGAAGCGCCTGTTAATCATCCCGATATGCATATGGAAGCGGTGATGAGCGACGAGCTGCGGCTTATCGTCTCGAAAGATCATCCGCTTGCGGACCGAGAGTCGGTAGCGCTTGAGGAGGTCATGGAGTATGCGTTCGTCTTGCGAGAGCAGGGATCGGGAACGCGGATTGTCATGGAAGAGCAATTGAAGCGGAAGAAGATTGATCCGGCAAGCATGAAGATCGTAATGGAGCTCGGGAGCACAGGTGCAGTGAAGTCGGCGGTGGAAGCGGGTCTTGGCATCTCGTTCCTCTCTGCGTCGTCAGTCAAGCACGAGGTAGCGCTTGGACTTATCCGGATGATAAAAATTCCTGATGCCAACTTCCAGCGGCAATTTTATTCGATCTATTTGAAATCGGCGCTGCTGCCAATCTCAGCGGTTACTTTTTTGACGTTTCTGAGAGAGAGGGACTTGCAGCAATGGTTATAAAAGATGGGTTAGCTGATCTTCATACACATACGACGGCATCGGACGGCCTGCATTCACCATCGGAAATTGTTCAGTTCGCTAAGGCTGCTGGACTGGCTGCTGTCGCGATAACCGATCATGATACAGTGGCTGGAGTAGACGAAGCGCTGGCCGAAGGCGAGCGTCTTGGCATAACGGTCGTGCCGGGCGTGGAAGTAAGCACCGTCGCAAGCGGCAACGATATTCATATTCTCGGCTACTTCACGAATGGATCGGATGCAAAGTGGCTCGCGAGGCTGGAGAGCTTAAGAGATGTCCGTAATCGCAGGAATGATATGATCGTTAATCGGCTGAATGAGCTCGGTGTAGACATTACGATGGACGATGTGCGTGAAGCAGCACGGTCCAAGCAGGCTTCAAGCGAGGCCTCGGCAAAGGCGTTCAGCATTGGACGGCCGCATATTGCGGAGGTGCTCCTTCGCCTAGGTGTCGTCTCTTCGATGAGCGAGGCGTTCGATAAGTATTTGGGGAGCGGCGCTGCCGCTTATGTCAATCCACCTCGGCCTACGCCTTTTGATGCGGTCGATTGGATACGTGAAGCCGGCGGAACGAGTGTTATCGCACACCCAGGTTTGTATGGGGACGATGAGCTTGTTGAAGCTATTGTGAAGCACGGAGTGAACGGAATCGAAGTGTTTCACTATGATCACGGAGAGAAGGAAAAGTCCCGGTTTGCTGCAATGGCGGCTCAATATAACCTGATCGTTACAGGAGGCTCGGACTTTCACGGCTCTAGGCAAGGGAAAGTGTTCCATGGCGCGGTCGGCAGCCGTACAGTAGATGCAGGCACGATTGCATATTTGCGTCGACCGAACGTATGAAGGATCCATAACGCCAAAAAAAATCACGGCAGCTTGTTCAGTAGAACAAGTCCGTGATTTTTTTTGCGATGATGGTGGAAGGTTAGCTGCTTACGGATACCAGGCTCTTGATCCGCTCTTCATCCGGCGTAATAAACAGCGTTTTCTGATTATCGTAAATGACGAAGCCCGGCTTAGCGCCATTCGGCTTGCGGACATGACGGATGAACGTGTAGTCGACCGGAATCAAGCTCGAGTCTCGCGCTTGGCTATAATGCGCCGCAAGCATTGCCGCTTCCTCAAGTGTCGCATTGCCGAAGTCTCCGCCCCGAATGACGACATGGGATCCGGGAATATCCTTTGTATGCAGCCAAGTGTCGGACGGAGAGGCTAGACGATTCGTTAAAAATTCGTTTTGCGTGTTGTTTTTGCCAACGTATACTTCTACGCCCTCAGAAGAAGTGTAGCGCAGCAGCGTAGGCTTAAGCGATTTTTTCTTCTTAGGGCCTCGCCGGCCGCGTTCCTTCATATAACCTTGCTCTACGAGCTCATCGCGTATTTCTTCAATGTCGGTAATGGCCGCATTATCGAGCTGTTGGAGCAGCGATTCGAAGTATTCAATCTCCTTCTGGGCGATCTCCATTTGCTCGGCGACGATCGTGAGACTGTTCTTATGTTTCGTATAACGTCTAAAGTAGCGCTGAGCATTGTCTGAAGGGGTGAGCTGCGGATCAAGCTCGATCGTAACGACGGCTTGCTCCTCGTCATAGAAGTTGACAAGCTCGATTGTCGTATCGCCCCGCTTTATCTGATGCATATAAGCGGTCAGCAGTTCGCCGAGCACTCTATATTTCTCCGCATCCTTCGCTTCTACGAGCGTATCTTCCAGCTTCGTGATCTTTGAGATGTTCTTCGCTTTCTCATTCTGTACGAAGCGGATCAGATCGGCTGCGCGTTGCTTGACAGTATCCCGCTGCGCCTTGTCCCCAAAGAACGCCTGCAGACATTCGCTAACGGCCGGATAGGAGGCCAGGGCACCGTTAATATGATTTAGTTCGGTAACGGAGAAAAACATTTTGCCGCTCGTTTCATCGGTCTTGATGACGGGGGAGTATCGGTGCGCTCTCATTTCACCTATAAACGACTCGAAGCTGCGCCATATTGCGCCCGTGTCCTCCGCCTCTGTTCCAGCGCGATAAGCGATTTCCTTGGCGATAAGCGGGCTTAATCCGCTGAATGCTTCAACAAGCCTTTTGCCTGCTGCCGAGCCTTCCGTTGTATGTTCGTACGCTTCTCGGAATTGTTCCTCGCTGTTAATGACGAACGGATTTGTCTTGCTTTGGTCAGGCGGCGGTGTATAGTTGCTGCCCGGCATGACGATCCGATAGCTGCTGATCGAGGGCGTGACATGATGAATGCCGTCGTGAATCGTTTGTGTGGCAGGGTCCACTAAGATGATATTGCTATGACGGCCCATTATTTCGATAATAATCGTCTTGACTGAAATATCGCCGAGCTCGTCCCGATGCTTCACATCGATATGAATGACACGCTCGTTATCGATTTGGCGAATGCCTTCTATAATGCCGGATTCACAATATTTGCGGAGCAGCATGCAAAACATCGGCGCTTCCATCGGATTCAAGTAGCTTGAAGTCGTCCAATGCACCCTCGGATATGTCGGATTCGCCGACAGCAGCAGCTTGCCTTGCACGCCCGCACCTCTGATGCTGAGTACAAGCTCATGCTCGGTTGGTTGATGGATCTTATGTATACGCGCTCCTATGCAGCGCTGCAGGTCATGGGTTATTGCTCTGGTGACAATGCCGTCTAAAGCCATAGCTGTTATTCCTCTCTTCCTTCGCGTAAGTCTTCTCCTATCATGCCATAGTTAAGCCAAAAACTTAAGTCCCTTTTGGGATAATTTCCGGGATGTCCGAATACATTTACCCTAGAAAGGCTGTCCGAAGGGCCGGCGTCGGCCATTACGCTGCTTCGCTTGCAGCGGGTAGCGGGTACAATATGGGAGGGAGTTATACCATGGAACAAAAGAATTGGCATCAAATGGGGACAAGCGAGCTTGTCGACATGCTGTCCATCTCCCCTGAGAAGGGGCTGACCGCGTCCGAAGCGGCGCAGAGGCTGGAGGAGAACGGGCGCAATGAGCTGTCTGAGGGAAAACGCGTTTCTCCGATCATTCTATTTCTAAATCAATTCAAAGACTTTATGGTGCTTGTGTTAATGGGCGCAACGCTTATATCGGGGTTGCTCGGCGAGTACTTGGACGCTATTACGATTATCGCCATTATTGTCATTAATGCGGTGCTCGGATTTGTGCAGGAATTTCGGGCGGAACGTTCGCTGCGCGCGCTTAAGGAGTTATCTGCCCCGGCAGCCAAGGCGATGCGCGGAGGCGAATGGGTTACGATACCGGCTAAGGAGCTTGTCGTCGGCGATATCGTCAGTCTGGAGAGCGGGGACCGTATTCCGGCCGACCTGCGGTTGATCGAAGCAAACAGCTGTTATGCGGAGGAGTCGGCGCTCACCGGCGAATCGGTCCCTGTCGGCAAGCATGCCGGCGCGATCGATGACGATGAGCTGCCGCTGGGCGATCAGCGCAATATCGGCTTCATGGGCACGATGCTGACGCGCGGAACGGCCAAAGGCGTTGTCGTCCGAACGGGCATGAATACCGAAATGGGCAAAATCGCCGATTTGATCCAGCAGACGGAGTCGATGGAGACGCCGCTGCAGCATCGGCTGGAGCAGCTTGGGAAGCTGCTTATCATCGTCGCCATAGGGCTAACGATTATGGTCGTCGTTGCAGGCATTTTGCACGGTCAAGAGCCTTACGGCATGTTCCTTGCAGGCGTCAGTCTTGCAGTCGCAGCTATTCCTGAAGGACTGCCGGCCATCGTGACGATTGCGCTTGCTCTTGGCGTACAGCGGATGATAAAGCGAAAGGCGATCGTGCGCAAGCTGCCTTCCGTTGAGACGCTTGGCTGCGCCTCTGTCATCTGTTCCGATAAGACGGGTACGCTGACGCAAAATAAAATGACGGTTACGCATGTCTGGCTTGGAGGCCGCCAATTGGAAGTGAGCGGCGAAGGCTATGAGCCGGTCGGCAACATATACGAGGACGGCAAGGCGCTTGACGTGAAGCATGACCAGTCGGTCAAGCGGCTGCTGCAAGTTGGCGCGTTATGCAATAATGCGCAGGTTGTGAAGGTTGAGGCGGAGGAGACGAAGCGCCGCAAGAGCAAGGAGCCGCAGGAGGAATGGGTTCTGAAGGGCGATCCGACAGAAGGAGCGCTTGCCGTTCTTGCCGCGAAGCTAGGCTCATCGGCGAAATCGTTGGAAATGCTCTATAAAAGGGAGCAAGAGTTTCCGTTCGATTCCGAGCGCAAACGAATGTCTGTCGTTGTATCTCATCAGGGCGGCAGGCTTGTATGCACGAAAGGCGCGCCGGATATGCTGATGGAGCTGTGCAGCTACGTACTGTGGGACGGCAAGGTCGTGCCGTTCACGCAGACGCTGAAGCGCAAGTGCGCGGATGCGGGAGAAGTGATGGCGCAATCGGCGCTTCGCGTATTGGGCTTCGCTTACCGCGACCTGCGAACGACCGACAAGTGCGATTCGGAACAAGATGTCGAGAGCCAGCTCGTGTTCGTTGGTTTGACCGGCATGATCGATCCGCCTCGCCGCGAGGTGAAAGACGCGATTGCAACTTGCCGCCGCGCGGGCATCAAGACGGTTATGATTACAGGCGATCACCAATTGACGGCGGAAGCTATCGCCGGGCAGCTTGGCATTATGCCGCGCGGAGGTATCGCAATGAGCGGCAAGCAGCTTGAAGCGATGACTGACGAGCAGCTTGATCGACTCGTCGATAACACTTACGTCTATGCGCGAGTATCGCCTGAGCATAAGCTGCGTATTATTAAGTCGCTGCAGCGTCAAGGCCATGTCGTGGCGATGACCGGCGACGGAGTGAACGATGCTCCTGCAATCAAGGCGGCCGACATCGGCATTGCGATGGGCATAACGGGCACGGACGTATCGAAGGAAGCTTCGGCGCTCGTGCTGAGCGATGACAACTTCTCCACAATCGTAGCTGCTATCGAAGAGGGCAGGGGCATCTATGAGAACATTAGAAAGTTTATTCGTTACTTGCTCGCATCCAACGTTGGCGAAATACTCGTTATGTTCCTTGCGATGATGGCGGGTCTGCCGCTGCCGCTCGTGCCGATCCAAATCTTATGGGTCAACCTCGTAACCGACGGCCTGCCTGCCATGGCGCTTGGCGTCGATCAGGCCGAGAAGGATCTGATGCAGCATAAGCCGAGAACGTCCAAGGAAAGTATATTTGCCCGCAGGTTAGGCTGGAAGATCATAAGCAGGGGCATTCTGATTGGCGTCTGTACGCTGGGCGCTTTCTGGATTACGCTCAGGGAGGCGCCAGGAAGCGCCGACCACTTGATAAAGGCGCAGACAGTCGCATTCGCCACTCTCGTTATGGCCCAGCTCATTCACGTATTCGATTGCCGCAGCTCGCGCTCGATTTTCCACCGCAACCCGCTGCAAAACAAATATTTGGTGCTGGCCGTGCTCTCGTCGCTCATCCTTATGCTAGGCGTACTCTATATCGACGCGTTGCAGCCGATCTTTAAGACCGTTCCGCTTGGCTTCCGCGAATGGTGTCTCGTCTTCGTCGCGGCAGGCATTCCTACCTTCCTCATGGGTATCGGCAGCGTCATGGGCACGCGAAAAAACAAGTCGCAATCGAAGACGCCATTCCGTCCGCAAACGGCAGCCAGATAACGGAATAATGCAAATGATGATACAAATTATGAATAGCCTTTCTCCTTTCTTTACGGTATGCTAATAGCATTATTAATAGCTTATTAGACATACGTAAGGTTAAGGAGAGGGCTAATAGATGAACTTTACAAAGATGAACGGACTAGGAAATGACTTTATCGTTGTCGCAGGCGAGCAGCAGCTTCCAGGCAACGCTGCTGAACTTGCTGCCCAGCTATGCAACCGATTTTTCGGTGTCGGGGCAGACGGTCTCGTCTATATTTTGCCATCAGAAATCGCTGATTTCCGTATGCGCATCATTAATTCGGACGGCTCAGAGGCCGAGCAATGCGGCAATGCGATTCGTTGCGTCGCGAAGTACGTCTACGATAACGGTCTTACGAATAAAGAAGAGATTACGATCGAGACGCTGGGCGCAGGGGCACAGAAAGTGCAACTGACGGTTAGCGACGCTAAAGTACAAAGCGTACGCGTCGATATGGGCGAGCCGATCCTGAATGGTCTGCAAGTGCCGACGACGGTAGACGCAGAGCGCGTTATCGAGCATCCGATCGAGGTTGACGGACGCGAATTCCGCTTTACTGCCGTATCGATGGGCAATCCGCATGCCGTGATCTACGTGGACGATGCGGTGAACTTCGATCTGAATACTTGGGGACCGAAGCTGGAAACGCATCCGATGTTCCCGCGCAAGATCAACGTGGAATTCGTTACGGTCAATTCGCGTACGCAAACCGATATGCGCGTATGGGAGCGCGGCGCAGGTCCAACGCTCGCTTGCGGAACAGGAGCATGTGCGACTGTCGTAGCGTCCGTGCTTAACGGAGCGACAGACCGCGAGGCAACCGTATCGCTTAAAGGCGGCGATCTGTTCATTGAATGGAATGAAGCGGACAATCACGTATATATGACAGGACCTGCTGCGGAAGTTTTCCGCGGGACGCTGTAGGCGTCCGCGCAGGATGGGTGAAAGAGAAAAGATGAAGCCGGATTTGCGACAAGCTCTGCAAGAGCGCATATTGACCGGAGACGGCGCGATGGGAACCTATCTGTATCAGATGGGGTTCCCTGTTGGCGTTTCTTACGAGGAATTCAATACGCTTAGACCTGATGTCATTGAACATGTTCACCGCAGTTATTATGAAGCGGGCGCAAGAGTGATTGAGACGAATACGTTCTCGGCCAATACCGAGAAGCTGTTGAAATACGGCCTTGAGGCAGAGATGGAAGCGATTAACCGCGCAGGTGTCCGAATCGCGCGTTCGGCCGTCGGAGCGGATGCGTATGTTGTCGGCGCTGTCGGCTCGATCCGCGACGGCAAGCTGAGAAACATGCGTACGGCGATCGTAAGCGAATCCTATGAACGCCAAATCCATGCTTTGCTTGAGGAGGGCGTGGACGGCCTCTTGTTCGAGACGTTCTACGATTTGGACGAGATGCTGCTTGCCCTGCGGATTGCAAGAAACGTGTCGAAGCTGCCTATTATTTGTCAATTCGCAGTTGACGATATCGGCCGCACGCAAGACGGCATCGGCCTAAAGGATGCCTATGAGACGCTTCGCCAGGAAGGCGCAGACGTTGTTGGCCTTAATTGCCGAAGCGGCCCTAACGGGATAATGCGGGCGATCGATACGATAGACGGTCCGATCGGACTTCCTTTGTCCGTATTTCCGAATGCGGGCTTCCCGGATTATGTGGACGGCAAATATACGTACTCGGCAGGACCGCAGTACTTTGCCGAGACGGCGCTTCGCTTCGCGGACCGCGGCGCGCGTATTATCGGCGGCTGCTGCGGTACGACGCCGGAGCATATCGCCGCTATCGCGCAGGCGTTAGACGGCTATGTGCCGCAGAGCGGAAACGCTGCCCCGCTGCGTACGCCTGCGGCGCCGCAAACAGAAACGATCACACCGCGAACCGCTAACGACGGAGCGTCTCAAGAGCAGCCGGCTGATCAGTCGGCGGTTGAACGCGAGCCTTCGATCGTAGATCTCGTTAAGCAGCGGCATACGGTCATCGTGGAGCTTGATCCTCCGCGCGATCTAGACATTCGCAAGTTCATGGACGGTGCGGCGGCGCTTAAGGCGGCGTCCGCGGACGCCGTTACGATGGCGGACAACTCGCTTGCGGTTACGCGAATGAGCAACATCGCATTGGCCGCGCTCGTTCAAGAGCGGGTCGGCATCCGTCCGCTCGTTCATATTGCCTGCCGAGACCGCAATCTGATCGGCACGCAGTCGCATATGATGGGACTTGATGCGCTGGACATCGACCATGTGCTCGCCGTAACGGGCGATCCGGCACGCTTCGGCGATCTGCCTGACTCCAGCTCGGTGTATGACTTAACATCGTTCGAGATGATTCGAATGATTAAACAGCTTAACGACGGAACGGCATTCAGCGGCAAGCCGCTGAAGCAGAAGGCGAAGTTCGTGGTCGGAGCGGCGTTCAATCCGAACGTCAAGCACTTGGACAAAGCGGTTCAGCGACTTGAAAGGAAGATTGCTTCCGGCGCCGACTATATCATGACGCAGCCTGTTTATGATCCCGATCTGATCGTGAAGGTTGCGGAAGCGACGAAACAACTGTCCGTGCCGGTATTCATCGGCATCATGCCACTGGCCAGCGGACGGAACGCCGAATATTTGCATAACGAAGTGCCGGGCATTCAACTGTCGGACGAGGTGCGGCAACGGATGGCTGGGCTCGAAGGCGAGGCAGGCCGCGCGGAGGGTGTTAAGATCGCAAAGGAGCTGCTTGATTGCGCTTTGCCTCATTTTAACGGCATTTACTTGATTACTCCGTTCATGTTCTATGACATGGCGGTTCAATTGACGGAATATGTATGGCGCAAAACAGAGAAACAATGAGCACCATTGCCTAAGAGAGAGCGAATATGAGCATTTTGTGCTCTTTTCGCTTTTTCCCTTGTTCGTAAGCGGAAAATCAATTAGAATATAATAAAGTTTGGATACCGTTGCCATGCTCCTTCCAATTCAGACAAGCACGAACATGTGCCCCAGCACGAAGCGGGCAGCAACCGTATCACGTATGCTCCGAGGTTTTTTCGTCAACAATAGTGCAGTAGTTCTGTCGGTATTTGGCAAGAACGCAAACTTCGTCGTATTCACATTATTAATAATAGAAGTTTATTAGAGGCAGAAGCATAAGGATTAGTGGGGGCGAAGGGGGAACCTGGGTTGGCTATAAAGCTTATTAATATCGGGTTTGGCAACATTGTATCGGCAAATCGCATTATTTCGATCGTAAGCCCGGAATCGGCGCCTATTAAGCGGATCATCCAAGAAGCGCGCGACCGTCACATGCTTATCGATGCGACATATGGACGCCGGACGCGTGCCGTTATTATTACGGACAGCGACCATGTCATTTTATCGGCTGTACAACCGGAGACGGTGGCACACCGGTTATCCACCAAGGATGACGATAACGACGAATAGTACGGGGAGTATTAAGAATATGGGATTGCTAATTGTTTTATCCGGACCGGCCGGTGTCGGCAAAGGAACGGTGTGTACGGCTCTTCGGAGCAAGATGCCGGATATCGTCTACTCTGTGTCAGCTACTACGAGGCAGCCGAGACAGGGAGAGGTTGACGGCGTCAACTACTTCTTCAAATCGAAAGAGCAGTTCCAGGACATGATCGCGCGCGACGCGTTGCTTGAACATGCCGAGTATGTAGGCAACTACTACGGAACGCCAAGAGACTTTGTCGAACGCACGCTTGCGAGCGGCAAGGACATTATTCTGGAGATTGAAGTGCAAGGCGCCCTTAAGGTGAAGGAGAAGTTCCCGCAAGGGATATTTATTTTCCTAATGCCTCCTTCCATGGAGGAATTGAAGCAGCGTATTACGGGCCGAGGCACGGAATCGCAGGATACGATTAATCATCGGATGAACGTTGCAGTGGAAGAGATGAACCTGCTTCGCCATTATGATTATGCAGTCGTGAACGATCAGATCGACTCGGCTTGCCATCGTATTCAGAGCATTGTTGTCGCTGAGCATTGCCGCAGTGAGAGGGTTATGCCTTACCTAGCGGAAGCGCAAGCGGCTATTGAGAAAGCATGAGTGAGGAGAATGAATAATGTTATATCCGTCCATTGACGAAATGGTTAAGAAGGTAGACAGCAAGTACACGCTGGTCGTTGCGGCTTCCAGACGCGCACGCATGCTTCGCAACGGTGAGAAATCCGAGCTTCGCAACCCGCGTTCCCGCAAATATGTTGGTGTAGCGCTTGAAGAAATTTATAACGATATTTTAATAGTGGAATCCAACGTCACCAAAGACGAGCAATAAGGCACGGAATATGGAGGCTGTCCGATGGTCATTGACCTTCGGACAGCTTCTTTGTATTTTCATAGAGTCGTCGCGTAATAAAGAGGGCAGGAGGAAAAACGAATGTACACAGACTTGGAGCAGTATAAAGCTTTATCGCAGCCTATTGTATGGGGAGCGGTAGAAAATTGTTTTACGCTGGATATGGAGATCGATGAATCGCTTGTAAGCAACATTAGCATCATACCGACAGTCGGTGAGCATTACGCGGTCATTCAGCTTGAGGATGGACGGTGGGAGCTCGCGGGGGGGACGCTTGAGCCCGGCGAGCATTATCAGGATGCGCTTGTGCGGGAAGTGCGGGAGGAGCTTGGAGCCGAGCTGAAGTCGTATACGCGGTTTGGCTGCTTCAAATGCCGATCTTCGGCTGCCCAGCCATATCGGCCGCATATTCCGCACCCTAGCTTTATTAGGCTTGTCGGCTATGGCGAGGTAGAGCTTGTCGGCAAGCCGCTGAACCCGCCGGATGGGGAACAGATTGCCGTCGTCGACGTCGTAGATATTGATGAAGCCGTGCGGCGTTTCGAGGAGATCGGGAGACATGATATCGCCGAACTTTACTTGCTGGCGCATCAATTAAGGCAGGCGGAAAGACGTCTGTAATCGGCCAAAAAAAGATGAAAGCGCAGTTAGATTTTAAATCGGCATATGGTATGATAGGGAAAATAGGTGTCAGGAGGCGAAGCGAATGGAAAAGCTGCGTTACCCGATTGGCAGATATGTGTACGAAGGTATGACGACGAAGCAGAAGGATCAATGGATTTCCGATATGGAAAAATTGCCCGGTCAGCTTAGAGAGGCGTTATCCGGATTGACCGAGGAAGGGCTTGATACCGCTTATCGAAGCGGAGGCTGGACAGCCCGTCAAGTCGCACATCATCTTGCAGACGCCGCAATGAACTCTTTCTCCCGCTTCAAGCTTGCCTTGACGGAGAAAAATCCGACCATTAAGCCATTCGACGAAGAGCAGTGGGCGGAAACAGCCGATAGCTTGAACGCATCGCCGGATATTAGCCTGGCAATCGTCGAAGGCATTTATGCGCGCTGGGTGCTGCTGCTTCGTTCAATGGAGCGTTCCGATTACGATAAACAGTTTTATCATCCCGGGGAAGGTAAGCAGATCGGTCTTGCTTATTTCCTAGGTTTCGTAGCCTGGCATGGCAAGCATCATGTAGCGCATATCAATATAGCGAAAGAACGGACGAATGGGCAGTGACAGGAGACATAAGCATGCTAAGAGGAAAATCTATTATTCTTGGAATTACCGGCGGAATCGCCGCTTATAAGGGAGCAGCGCTATGCAGCAAGCTTGTGCAGGCTGGCGCTAACGTTCGCGTCATCATGACGGAGTCCGCGACGAAGTTCATTACGCCGCTAACGTTGCAAACGCTGTCGCGAAATCCCGTATATATCGATACGTTCGATGAGCGCGACCCGGCTGTCGTCTCGCATATCGACCTCGCCGATCATGCCGATCTTATTATTATTGCTCCAGCGACCGCGAATGCGATTGCCAAGCTTGCAGGAGGGCATGGAGACGATATGCTGAGCACGACGCTGCTCGCTGCGACGTCTCCGATCGTTATTGCTCCGGCCATGAATGTGCATATGTATGAGCATCCGGCCGTTGTTGCGAATATGGAGCTGCTTGCCTCGCGAGGCGTTATGTTCGTCGAGCCTGGTACCGGGCAGCTCGCTTGCGGTTATGTCGCGAAGGGGCGTCTTGCCGAGCCGGAAGATATTGTGGCAGCGGTTGAAGATTGGCTCTCCAGCGGCAGCCTGCTTGCCGGCAAGCGGGTCATCGTGACGGCTGGCGGAACGATGGAGCGACTTGATCCCGTTCGTTATTTGACGAATGATTCCTCCGGCAAGATGGGCTTCGCTATTGCAGAGGCTGCCCTGCTGATGGGCGCGGACGTGACGCTCATTGCGGGCAGAACGTCTGCCGCCCCGCCTGCGGGGGTTAAGCTCGTTAGAGTAGAATCAGCCGAGCAGATGCTGGCTGCCGTTACTGCGGAATACGACGAGGCTGATATTGTCGTGAAGGCGGCGGCTGTGGCCGACTATCGACCGGTCGTTGTCAGCGGACAGAAGATTAAGAAAAACGGGGACCGGCTCACGCTTGAGCTGGAGAGGACAACCGATATTTTGCAGAAGTTAGGCGAGAGGAAGCGGCATCAATTTCTTGTTGGCTTTGCTGCCGAGACGGAGCAGCTGGATCATTATGCAATGGACAAGCTGCAACGCAAAAACTGTGATCTGATCGTAGCGAACGATGTGAGCGAGAGCGGAGCGGGCTTCAACGGAGAGACGAACATCGTTAAGCTGTTCGATGCCGGAGGGCTCGTGGAATCGTTGCCGTTGCAATCGAAACGGTCGATCGCCCGCAGGCTTCTAGAGGTTGTCGCGGAACGGTTGCCGCGCAGCAGCGGGGGAATGAAGTCATGATTGCCAAAGTGATCGTAGACGTGCCGAGCCGCCAGACGGATCGGCCGTTTGACTATTTGGTCCCATTCGAGATGGAGACGTGGATCGAGGTCGGCAGCAGAGTCGGCGTGCCGTTCGGCGGACGCGTGCTGCAAGGCTTCGTTGTTGGACTTGCCGGTGAGGCGGATATTGATCCGAAACGTCTTAAAGCCGTGTCTGAGCTGCTTGATCCGATGCCGCCGCTGCTGCCTGATCTAGTAGAGCTCGCGAAGTGGCTTAGCGATAAATACTGCTGCTCATGGACGACTGCTCTGCAAGCGATGGTACCGGGAGCCCTGAAGGGGAAAGCCGAACGTGTAATCGAGCTAGGGGAGACTTCCGAGGAAGACGAGCAGGAGCTTCCGGATGAATTGGTGGACTGGCTGAACTCGCAAGGAGGCGCAGCGAAGCTTGATTCGCTGCTCGCGCTGTTCCCTCACTATGCGAAGGAAGTGAAGAACGGACTTCGAGCTGGCGAGCTCATCGAGCACGCCTCAATTAAAGATCGGTTATCTATTAAGAAAGTGTTAACCGTCTTCCTCGGCACAGCGGGAGAGGCGGCCATTAGGGCCGCAGCAGAGGAACTGCCCGCAAGAGCGGCGAAGCAGCGCGATATGCTGCTTTATATGCTCAGTCATGGCAAGCCGCTCCAACTGCAGGCGTTAATTGCGGCGACCGGAGGTTCGGCATCGACTGTTCGGGCACTGGAGGGCAAAGGGTTGCTCGAGCTTCACGAGGTTGAGCAGCAGCGCGATCCATATGCCGGCCGCGAGTTCGAGCGCACGAAGCCGTTGCCGCTCATGCCGGGGCAGCAAGCGGTGTTCGAGCGTATTGTTCGCTCGGTACAATCGGGCGAGCCGGATACGATGCTGCTGCACGGCGTAACGGGCAGCGGCAAGACCGAGGTCTACCTGCAATCGATTCAATATTGCTTGGAGCTCGGCAAGCAAGCGATCGTGCTCGTGCCGGAGATATCCTTGACCCCGCAGATGGTGGAGCGGTTCAAGGGACGCTTCGGCGATGCGGTAGCCGTTATGCACAGCCGGCTGTCGAATGGCGAGCGGTACGATGAATGGCGCAAAATCCGCAGCCGCCAAGTGCAGGTCGCCATCGGCGCACGATCGGCGATCTTCGCTCCCTTCGAGTCGATCGGTCTTATCATTATCGACGAAGAGCATGAATCCTCCTACAAACAAGAGGAGAGTCCGAAATACCACGCGCGCGATGTTGCGGTGCGCAGGGCGAGGCAGCATGGCGCAGCCGTTGTGCTTGGTTCGGCTACGCCTTCGATCGAGTCTTTCGCGGCAGCGAACCGTTCTGCGCAGCTATCGGGTACAACTGGCGGCCGGGAGCCGGCGCTGCTGCCGATGCCGGAGCGGGTAGGCGGACGTCCGCTTCCGCCGGTTGAGGTCATCGACATGCGCGAGGAGCTTCGCGAAGGCAATCGCTCGATGTTTAGCCGCAAGCTGCACGAGCTGCTGACCGATCGTCTAGAGAAGGGCGAGCAATCGGTGCTGCTGCTTAATCGGAGGGGCTACTCGACCTTCGTGATGTGCCGCTCCTGCGGGTACACCGCGCAATGTCCGCATTGCGATATTTCTCTTACATATCATCAGAAGACGCGCGTCATGCGCTGCCATTATTGCGGCCATGCCGAACAAGCGCCTGCCAATTGTCCTTCTTGCGAGAGCGAGCATATTCGCTACTTCGGAACAGGCACGCAACGGGTCGAGGAGGAGCTTGCCAAGCTGTTCCCCGGCATACGCGTAATTCGGATGGACGTGGATACGACGACTGAGAAAAACGCCCACGAGAAGCTGCTTAAGCAGTTCGGCGAGCGCAAAGCCGATGTGCTCCTAGGCACGCAAATGGTAGCCAAAGGGCTGGATTTTCCATACGTTACACTAGTGGGCGTTATCGCGGCCGATACGTCGCTTAACTTGCCTGACTTTCGCGCGGCTGAGAGGACGTTCCAGCTGCTTACACAGGTGGCGGGACGCGCGGGGCGGCATCATTTGCCCGGGGAGGTCGTCATTCAGACGTATTCGCCTGAGCACTATGCAGTTACAACCGCTCAGCACCACGATTATGCTGCGTTCATCACTGAGGAACTGCGCCATCGCGGAGCAATGGGATATCCGCCTTATTGCCGCTTGATCCTCATAACGATGTCGCATGAGCAGCTTACGCTGCTGTCCTCGGTAGGCGAACAATTCGCTTCGCGCCTGCGCGATCTGGCGGAAGAGCAGGGCATTCTCGTTCCGCTCAGCAGCGGCTTGCAGAGAGCTTTCGACGTGCTTGGACCGGTCGCATCGCCAATCTCTAGAATGAAAGATCGCTACCGTTTTCAATGTGTGATAAAATATCGTGGTAGCATTGACGCTTCCGCGCTTATTAAGGAGGCGCTCGCACCGTTTAGCGACGGTCCGCCCCAGCGTCAGGTGCAATTCAGCGTCGATGTGGATCCGCAAGTT
Organism: Paenibacillus sp. 2TAB19; assembly: GCF_052115185.1. Taxonomy (NCBI): domain Bacteria; kingdom Bacillati; phylum Bacillota; class Bacilli; order Caryophanales; family Paenibacillaceae; genus Paenibacillus; species Paenibacillus sp. 2TAB19. The sequence continues at coordinate 20,458 of NZ_JBFRGE010000047.1, forward strand.
ATTTTATAAACATAAGCATGTTCAAGATTTACGTCCATACCATATAGACGTTATATTCTCACTATTAACATGAGTAAAGGAAGGGAATACCATGAGTATCCGTATCATTGTGAAGGACCCAGATCCTGTATTGCGGGAAGAGGCAAAGGAAGTAACGAAGTTTAATCCGAACTTGAAAAAATTGCTCAAGGATATGGCGGAGACGATGTACGATGCGGAGGGCGTTGGCCTTGCTGCGCCGCAGATCGGCATTTCGAAGCGCGTTATCGTTGTAGACATAGGCGATGAGACAGGTCTGATCGAGATGGTTAACCCGGTAATCGTCGAGCAAGAGGGCGAACAGCTTGGACCTGAGGGCTGTCTAAGTATCCCGAACTTGAACGGCGAGGTTATGCGCGCCGATCGCATTGTCGTGAAAGGGCAAAACTCCGACGGCGAGTACTTTACCGTAGAAGCCAGCGGCTACTTGTCACGCGCCTTCCAGCATGAGGTCGACCATCTGAACGGCATTTTGTTCACCGATCTTGCCGAGAGCATTTACGACATTTCGGAGAGACCAAGAAAAGGCGGCGAGTAGATTCATGCGTATTGTATTCATGGGAACGCCTGAGTTTGCCGTTCCCTCCTTGAAGCTTCTGCTGGAGCAGAACTACGAGGTTGTTGCTGTCGTATCGCAGCCAGACCGGCCGAAGGGCCGCAAAAAAACGCCTACGCCGCCGCCTGTGAAGGAAGCGGCGTTGTCGCTTGGACTGCCTGTGCTGCAGCCGGAGAGGATGCGTAGCGCAGAAGCGGCAGCTGCGATTGCCGAGCTGGCGCCTGATCTGATCGTTACGGCAGCTTATGGGCAAATACTGCCGAAGGCCGTGCTTGATGTTCCGCGTCTCGGCTGCATTAACGTGCACGGCTCGCTGCTTCCGAAATACCGCGGAGGAGCGCCGATTCAGCGTTCGATCATTAACGGCGAGGACAAAACCGGCGTTACGATCATGTATATGGCTGAAGGGCTGGACACCGGCGATATGATCAGCTCGGTAGAGGTAGCTATCGAAGAACATGACACTTCGGGTACATTATTCGAGAAGCTAAGCGCGGCAGGAGCAGAGCTGCTGGGCAGAACGCTGCCTTCTATCGTGGACGGTACGGCAGTTGCCGTACCGCAAAATAACGAAGAAGCGACCTACGCCCCCAATTTGACCCGCGACGACGAACGTATAGATTGGAGCAAATCAGCTCGAGCGATATACAATCAAGTGCGCGGACTTTCGCCGATGGCGGGGGCTTTCACTTATTTGGGCGGTGAGGTGTTCAAAGTTTGGTCTTGCTCTCCTGCAGCGAACGGGGACAAGGCTGGAGCAACGCCGGGAACGATTATTCGTACCGATAATACGGGAATTACCGTTCAGACGGGACAAGGCCAGCTGCTGCTTACTAACATCCAGCCAGCAGGCAAGAAGGCGATGGCTGCCGCAGAGTGGCTGAAGGGAGCCCGCATCGAAGCTGGCAGCAGCTTTGATGACGGAGGTGCGCAATGACCGGTGCAAAGAACGGCAAGCCCCAAGGCAGACGGCAAAGTGGCGGCCATTCGCCTCGGAAGGCTCCGCAAGGAGCGGCTGTCTCTTCATCAGCGGCTCCGCAGACGCAATCCCGCAAGGCGAAGTCGCCCCGTGAATTGGCGATGGACGTTCTCGTCAAAGTAGCCGAGACCGGCGCATACAGCAATCTGCAGCTTAATCGTACGCTGCAGGATGCGAAGCTGGAACGCGCTGACGCAGGACTTGTTACCGAGCTTGTCTACGGCACGATCCAGCGTCAGCTGACGCTCGATTATTGGCTCGATAAGTTCGTAGCCAAAGGAGTAAGTAAGCTGCAGCCTTGGGTGCATCAGCTGCTTCGCCTGAGCGCTTATCAGCTTCTCTATCTAGACCGGATTCCGCCGCATGCAGCGGTGAACGAAGCGGTTACGATTGCGAAGAAACGCGGACATATGGGGATCTCCGGCATGATGAACGGCGTCTTAAGAAGCATGGATCGCGGCAAAAGCGACCTAACGCCTGACCATATTAAGCATGATGATCCGGCTGTGCAGCTGTCGCTTCGCCATTCGTACCCGGAATGGCTCGTTAGACGGTGGCTGGCTTCATACGGCGCAGAGACGACGGAAGCCATATGTGCGGCAGGCAATGAACAGCCGCATTCCAGCATACGCGTCAATACGCTTCGGTCTACCCGCGAAGCGGCGCTTGAACTGCTGCGCGAGAGCGGTTACGACGCCGAAGCGTCCAAGCTTGCTCCGTCCGGCATTAACGTGGGCAAGGGCGGCAATCTGGCCGATACGATCGAATTCCGTGACGGATTATGGTCGGTGCAGGACGAGAGCTCCATGCTCGTCGCCGAAGTTGTTGCTCCAGAAGCGGGCATGAAGGTGCTCGATTGCTGCGCGGCGCCGGGAGGCAAGAGCACGCATCTTGCGGAGCTTATGGGCGGCAAAGGCAAAGTATGGGCGAATGATCTGCACGAACACAAGCGTGAGCTGATCGTATCGCAGACGGAGCGCCTGAAGCTGCGCAACGTCGAAGCGATTACGGAGGATGCAACAAAGCTGTCCGAACGGTTCGCACCGGGGTCGATGGATGCGGTGCTGCTGGACGCGCCTTGCTCCGGGTTCGGCGTCATTCGAAGAAAGCCGGAGATCCGGTGGACGAAGACGGCGGGAGATGTTGCAGAGATTGCAGCGGTGCAGCATCGGCTGCTCGATGCGGTATGCGGGCTTGTACGCATAGGCGGCGTATTCGTCTATAGTACGTGCACGATGGAGGCGGAAGAGAACGAGGAGCAGGTTGCGGCATTTTTGCAGCGTCATCCTGAATTCAAGCTCGATGCGGCCGGCTGGAATGAAGCTATCGTGGACAGCCTGCGGGAGGCGCGAGCAATCCGCGAAGATTTTGACGGGCAGGCACAGCTTCTTCCGCATCATTTTGGCAGTGACGGATTTTTCATTGCGAGGATGATTCGGCGCGCTTAGGACGATTATGGCTGAATATGGGCGTTTGTGGTAAAATAAATCGATGGCGGCTCGCAATAGTTCGAAGCCGCCCTACTTTAAGGTACAGGTGTGATGAGATGAAACCGTTCATTTATGACTATACGCTCGAGCAGCTTCAAGAATGGGTGAAGGAAAATGGTGAGCCTGCGTTCCGCGCGGGACAACTGTTTGACTGGCTCTACGTGAAGCGGGTCAAGAGCTTCGAAGATATGACCAACTTGCCGAAGCAGCTTCGCGATAAGCTGGAGGATCAATTCCAATTCGTGACGCTGACGGAGATTACGAAGTTCGAATCGAAGGACGGCACCGTTAAGTTTCTGTTCGGCCTTCATGACAACCATGCAATCGAGACTGTAATTATGAGACATAATTACGGCAACAGCGTATGTGTAACGACACAGGTTGGCTGCCGTATCGGCTGTACGTTCTGCGCATCTACGCTCGGCGGACTGAAGCGCAATCTGACTGCAGGCGAGATTATCGCACAGGTTGTTACTGCGCAGCAGATGCTCGACGCAACAGGAGACCGCGTATCCAGTATCGTTATTATGGGCTCTGGCGAGCCGTTCGAGAATTACGAAGCAACGATGACGTTCCTTCGTAATATGATTCATGAGAAGGGGCTCAATATTGGCCAACGCCATATTACCGTCTCCACGAGCGGTATCGTGCCTAGCATGTACAAGTTCGCGGACGAGAACACGCAGATCAATCTGGCGCTCTCGATCCACGCGCCGAACGATACGCTTCGCTCGAAGCTGATGCCGGTTAACCGCCGCTTCCCGTTCGAGGACGTAATGGCCGCTTGCCATTACTATATTGCGAAGACGGGACGCCGAATTACGTTCGAATACGCTTTGATCGGCGGCGTCAACGATCGTCCTGAGCATGCGCAAGAGCTGGCAGACGTGCTTCAAGGCATGTTGTGTCACGTCAATCTAATTCCGGTCAACCATGTGCCGGAGCGCAATTACGTGCGGACACCGCGTGAGGATATATTCGAATTCCAACGCATCTTGGAGCGCAATAAGATTAACGCGACGATCCGCAGAGAGCAAGGCCATGATATAGCGGCCGCATGCGGCCAATTAAGAGCCAAACATATGGAGTCCCAAGCGAGGTAGGTGAAGATCGATTGTTGACTGCAAATCGCAGCGATATTGGACGAGTTCGGCAAGTTAATGAAGATTATTCATGGGTGAGCCAATTCAATAACGGAGTTACGCTTGCCATTGTGGCCGACGGCATGGGAGGACACAAAGCGGGCGACGTTGCCAGTCAGAAGGCGGTTGACGCCTTCCGCAGCACGGTCGAGCATGGCGCAGCCAAACCCGATCTATCGCTGCAGGAGGGCAAGATGCTTATTCGACAGGCGATTTCGTCTGCGAACGAGGCTGTCTATGACTTGGCCTCCCGAAACGAGCAATATTCCAATATGGGCACGACGATCGTAGCGGCGCTTGTAAAGAGCGACAATGCGATCATCGGCTATGTCGGCGACAGCCGGGCCTATAAGATTGCCGAAGGTGACATTACGCAATTGACGGTCGATCATACGCTTGTCAATGAGTTGGTCAAGTCGGGACAGCTAAGCGCCGAGGAAGCGGCTCATCATCCGCGCCGCAACGTGCTGACGCGCGCAGTGGGAACGGATTCCCATGTAGATATTGATATTCAAACGGTTGATTTGTTGCAAGGTGACGTATTGCTGCTATGCAGCGACGGTCTCACGAATATGGTTACCGATCAGCAGATGCTGGAGACAGTAATGAATGAGCATTTAGAGCTGGACGCGAAGGCGGAGCATCTCATTTCGCTGGCGCTGCATGCAGGTGGAGACGACAATATTACGATTGTTCTTCTACAGGATGCGGCTGGTGCGAATCGAGAGGAGCGAGTTGGATGATCGGACATGATCTAGGCGGACGCTATGAGATACTGACTAGAATCGGCGGCGGCGGCATGGCGCTCGTATATAAGGCGCATGACGTGCTTCTGAACCGCAAGGTGGCCGTTAAAGTGCTGCGGCAGCAGTTCGTGCACGACGAAGAGTTTATTCGCCGTTTTCGCCGCGAGGCGCAATCGGCTGCGGCTTTGTCTCATCCGAACGTCGTAAGCATCTATGATGTAGGGCAAGAGGACGATACGCATTACATCGTCATGGAATACGTGGAAGGCAATAATCTGAACGAAGTCATTCAAGAGCGAGCGCCGCTGCAAGCTGATGAAGCGGTGCGCATTGCCATGCAAATTTGCGATGCGCTTGATCACGCTCACCAGAACCATATTATTCATCGCGATATTAAGCCTCATAACATATTGATCGGCAAGAACGGCCGCGTTAAGGTAACCGATTTTGGTATTGCCCGTGCAGTAACCTCCTCTACGATTACGCAGACGGGTTCGGTTATCGGCTCCGTCCACTATTTCTCTCCGGAGCATGCCAAGGGCATCAATACCGGCGAGAAATCGGATATCTATTCGCTGGGTATCGTTCTGTACCAGATGCTGACGGCAAGACTTCCGTTTCTTGGGGAAAGCCCGATTAGCGTAGCTCTTAAGCATCTTCAGGACAACTTCGAGGAGCCGCGCGTGGCTAACCCGCATATTCCGCAAAGCGTGGAGAATATCATCCTCAAGGCTATGCGCAAAAACCAAAGCGAGCGTTATAGCTCGGCTCGCGAAATGCTGCTCGATCTGGATACATGCTTGCGCCCGGATCGGCTTAAAGAGAAGAAAATTACGTTTAACAGCGACAGCGATATGGAAGAAACGAGAGTCATGCCCGCGATTCGCGACATGCAGGTGTCGAAGCCGATTGGGGGCAGCGAGCGGTCGGAGCAATCCGCCGCGGCAGCAAATGCGAATACGGATACGCAATGGAACGAGAAGGGCTTATCGGCCAAAGAGAAGGGCTGGAAGAAGCCGGTTACGATTGTTGGCGTAACGCTCGTCGTGCTGGCGCTCATTATCTGGGGCTTCATAGCGCTGCTCGGCCGACTTGACGTTCCAGAGGTTAAAGTACCTTATGTTGTAGACAAATCATTCGAGGTCGCCAAGGCGGAGATCGAGGCGGCTGGTCTGAGGGTGCAAGATCCGGTTACTCGGGAGTTCAAGAAGGACATTCCGAAGGATCAAGTATTCCAGCAGTCGAAGGCGAATATGTTTGTCAAGGAAGGTTCCCTTATCGAGCTGTGGGTTAGTGACGGGCCTGAGATGGAGAAACTGGATAATTACGTTGACAAGCTGCTTCAGGACGCCAAGGACGCGCTTGCTGCGCTTGGTGTTGAGGAGGGTCAGATCAAGACCGATCCTGTGTTCAGCGAAGAACCCGAGGGTACGATTCTGAAGCAAACACCGGAAGCCGGCACGGACTTCGATCCGGAGCAAGTGGAGATCACGTTCATGGTCAGCAAAGGCAAGGAGGAGGTTTCGATGCCGAATCTTATCGATCGATCGCTAGATGAAGCGAAGGACCTGTTGAAAGCGAGCGAGCTCGTTCTAAACAATGATGACATCCTCTATGAGCCGAGCTATCTGCATCAGAAAGGCTATGTCATTAGCCAAGGGCCATATCAGCCGAATGAGAAGGTTGGCAAAGGTGAAAAAATTACGATTACCGTAAGCTCCGGATCGCCGGCTGATGCGAAGGAGCATAAGTTCAATTTCATTATCTCGCCTGCTGAAGCGGGCAAGACGAGCCAAATACGAATCATGTATTCCGACGCGCGCGGCGAGGATTTGGAATGGGACAAACCGCGGCAAATTGACAGCACGCGGACATTCGCGGTAACGGTTGTCGTCGCGCCGGATACCGAAGCGAGAGTAACGATCATCCGCGATAATCAATTCGTCGAGACGATGACGATTACGTATGATGAAGTTGCGGGAGGGTCAACCTCATCGAACGTGACGATTCCGGGCAACGAGGCGCCTCCATCCGAGGAGCCGACCCAAGCGGAGGTAGGCGAAGGCAATGAGCAGCCAAAGCAAGAAGAACAACAACAGCAAGAGCAGCAAGACCAACAATAACAATAGTAATGGCACAGATAAGCTGAGAGGCACGATCGTCAAAGCGCTTAGCGGATACTATTATGTTCGCGCGGAGGGTGTCTCCACCGATACAGCGCCGGTCCAATGCCGTGCGCGCGGCATATTCAAGAAGCGGGGAATATCCCCGCTTGTTGGAGACGAGGTGCTTTACAGCATGACGGATAACGGCGAAGGAACGGTTGAGGAAGTGATGCCTCGCAGCACGGAGCTCATTAGGCCCCCGGTAGCTAATATCGATCTTGCCATTCTCGTGTTCTCAGTGACGGAGCCGGCGCTTAACTTGCAACTTCTGGATAAATTTCTAGTCCATATCGAGCATGCAGGCATCGAGCCCGTTCTATGCTTAAGCAAGCAAGATCTTGAAAATGACGGTATGGAGACGGAGGAGGCGCAGCTTGCGGCCTCCTCCGTTAACCGTATTTACCGTTCTATCGGTTATGAGGTGTTTGGTACAAGCTCGCGCAAGGGCGAAGGCATCGAAGCGCTGCATGAACGTCTTAAAGGCCACTTGGCCGTCTTCGCAGGTCAATCAGGCGTCGGGAAGTCGTCGTTGCTGAACGCAATCGTACCTGGGCTTACGCTCGAGACAAATGAGATCAGCAACAGACTTGGCCGCGGCAAGCATACGACACGTCATGTTGAGCTGATCGCGATTGGCGGAGGTTATGTCGCGGATACGCCGGGCTTCAGCCAGCTTGACTTTGCTGAGCTGGGTATTGAGGATTTAAGCTACTGTTTCGTAGAGATGCGTCATCTTGCTTCCGACTGCAAGTTCCGCGGCTGCACGCATCTGCATGAGCCGGGCTGTGCGGTGCTTGCCGCGGTGGATAAAGGCGAGATCGAGCGGAGCAGATATGACAACTATGTATTGTTCATGAATGAAATGAACGACAAGAAACGGAGGTACTAACCTATTATGACTATTATTGCGCCTTCTATATTGTCGGCCAACTTCGCCAAGCTTGGCGATGAGATTAAGGATGCGGAGAGAGCAGGGGCGGATTGGATTCACGTGGACGTCATGGACGGACATTTCGTTCCGAACCTAACCTTTGGCCCGCCGGTTATTGCCGCGGTTCGCAGCGCAACGAAGCTGCCTTTCGACGTTCATCTCATGATTGAGCGTCCTGAGCTGTCGTTATCCGATTATATTGCCGCAGGTGCGGATCGAATTACCGTACATGCGGAAGCGTGCGTTCATCTTCACCGTACGGTTCACTTTATTAAAGAAAAAGGATTGCCGGTTGGCGTTGCCCTTAATCCGGCTACGCCGGTGTCCGTACTTACGCCGATTCTACAGGATCTCGATCTGGTGCTGATTATGACAGTGAATCCGGGCTTTGGCGGTCAATCGTTCATTCCGTATTCGCTCGTCAAGCTGCGCCAGCTGCGAGCCGCTCTGAATGAGCGCGGTTTGGACGGGGTGCATGTTCAAGTTGACGGGGGCGTTAATCGCGAGACGGCTCCGCTTATCCGTGAAGCAGGCGCCAACGTGCTTGTGGCGGGTAATGCGGTGTTCGCCGAGAACGATCGCGCTGCGGCGATTGCGGCTCTTAGATAGGGGATGTAACGATGAGCGATAGATTCAAGTCGATTGTATGGATGATTCTTTATTCGTTCGCGGCTGGGGCACTGCTGGCTGCTTTCAGTTTTACACCCGGATTTATGAAATACTTGTTCTCGCTCTTGGCCTTATATATCGGCATCCGCTTCTTTCGCAAGTACGATAGCATCGGCCTGCGAATCGCTTTCTTCGTTGTTGCGATCCTTTTTTATCTCGTTGTCGCGATCATCGTCTCAATCGTTACGTATATGCGCGATAATCCGGATTTGATAAACAACGTATAACAGCCCTTTCAGAGCACGCTCACGATGGAATAGGACAGACCAGGGACGCATAGGATGGTTACATAAGCGTATGTTCTGGTCACGGTACAATTCGATGAGCGTGTCTGAGGAGGGATGAGGCATGAAATTTTACACGATCAAACTGCCGAAATTTTTGGGCGGTTTCGTAAAGGCGATATTGAATACCTTCCAAAAAAGCTGATAGTGTTCCTGGCTGCCGCCTTACGACCGCGATCGCGTAAAGGGATAACAAAAAGCACCTGAGGTCTCAGGTGCTTTTATCTATGGCCAAAGCCATGATTATACGCGTGTAACTTTGCCGGATTTCAGTGCGCGAGCACTAACATAAACACGTTTCGGTTTACCATCAACAAGGATGCGAACCTTTTGAACGTTTACGCCCCAAGTACGACGCGTTTTGTTGTTGGCGTGGGATACGTTGTTCCCTTTGCCCGGTGCTTTACCTGTAAGAAAACATTTGCGGGACATGACTACACCTCCTTCAAGATTTGCGTATGCAAAAACTTAAGTTCGTTAGCGGATATTCATTAGAACGCATTTGAACACACTTGAACATCGTATCATAAACTAAGTTTCTGTTCAACCCAATTCTAAAGGATCCAGCGTGTAAAATATAATGAATAATTAAGCATTTTGCTTGATTATGACCGTATTTGGCGTGTACACTTCTATAAAGACGCTGTTTATAGTACAATGATACATAGTCCATAATACTTACAGTAAGGGAGTGTAGTTCTATGCCTCTGCAGCTTAGCACCGAGCTTGGTTCCATTCACGTTACAGATCACTGCATTGCCGTTATTGCTGGCTCCGCAGCTTTGGATTGTTATGGACTTGTCGGAATGGCTTCGAGAAAGCAACTGAAGGACGGTATCGCCGAGCTATTGGGAAGAGACAATTATACGCGCGGGGTAGAAGTGCGGCGGGAGCAAGAGAAGCTGCATATCGATCTTCATATTGTCGTGAGCTACGGCACGAAGATTTCCGAAGTTGCCCATAATATTCAATCAAAAGTGAAATATGTACTTAACAATGTATTCGATCTACAAGTGGAACAAGTCCATATATTTGTTCAAGACGTGAGGGTATCCATGTAGCGGAAGGGGAATTTTCTTTGAGTAAGCGCTTTATTAACGGATCTGATTTTGCCGCAATGGCACTGCTAGGTGCAGAATATTTACAGCGTAACGCCGAACATGTTAACGCTTTGAATGTGTTTCCTGTGCCGGATGGCGATACGGGAACCAACATGAATTTAACGATGACCTCCGGTATTCGCGAGCTGCGCAGTAAACCGTCCGCAGGGGTGGGCAAAGCGGCAGAAGCTCTTTCGAAAGGGCTGCTCATGGGCGCGCGCGGCAATTCCGGCGTTATTCTATCGCAGCTGTTCCGCGGCTTCTCGAAGTCGCTGAGCGGGGTGGAAGAAGCGGGAGTGCTCCAGCTTGCGAACGCGCTTCAGCACGGTGTAGACATGGCCTATAAGGCGGTTGTTAAGCCGGTCGAAGGAACAATACTTACGGTTGCCAGAGAAGCAGCCAAACATGCGGTTCAGTATGCGCGCAGAACGAATGATGTTGCCGATCTGATGCGTGAAGTGCACGCGAAGGCGCATGAAGCGTTGCAGCGCACGCCTGATCTGCTGCCTGTCCTGAAGCAGGTCGGCGTAGTCGATTCCGGCGGGCAAGGGCTCGTATTTATTTATGAAGGCTTCGTGCATAGCTTGAACGCTGGTTCTGGAAACGCAGAGCAAGAAGGCTACACATTGCCTTCTGAAGCCGCGCCTCCTGAGGAAGTGGCCGTTCCCGGCTCAGCGCCAAGCATTCGCAAGCAGGAGCCAAGCTCTGCGCAAGCGAGACTGTCGACGGAAGCCATTGAGTTTTTATACGACATGGAATTTTTTATCAATCGCAAGCTGATCGGCAATAAAGCGGCGTTTTTTGATGAATCCGCTTACAAACGTGCGCTCGAGAAGGACGGAGACTCCATTCTCGTCATTACGGACGACGACATTATCAAAGTGCATGTTCATTCGCGCAAGCCTGGCGATGTGCTTAACTTATCTCTGCCTTACGGCGAGTTGACCGATATTCATATCTTAAACATGAGAGAGCAGCACCGCGAGCTGCTGGAGCAGGAGCATGAAACATCCAATTATGCGACTGCAAGCTTAGCTGCAGCGGAATTGCTGGCGGGGCAAGTGCCGGATGCGGCGGTAGCGCCTGGACAAGTATACGAACGCGCTCCTTACGGCATCATCGCAGTAGCTCTTGGCGACGGCATTGCCGACATTTTCCTCGAAAATGATGTGGATACCGTATTGTCCGGCGGACAAACGATGAATCCGAGCACGGAAGATTTCGTGAAGGCAATCGAGGCGCTCTCCGCTGAGCATATTTATTTGCTTCCGAATAACGGCAATATCATTCTTGCCGCTGAACAAGCTGCCGAGCTTAGCGAACGCAGTGTGACGGTTATTGCTACACGTACGATTCCTCAGGGGCTGGCGGCTGTGCTTGCCTTCAAAGAGGATGAATCGATGGAGCGCAATACGGACTGGATGCGGAATGCGGCTGAACAGGTCGTTTCCGGCCAAGTAACGAAGGCCGTTCGGGATACGACGATCGAAGGGGTCTCGATTCGCGAAGGCGAATATATCGGCATTAAGGAGAAGACGATTGTTGTTTCTGATCCGGCTGTGCTGGGCGCGTGCCAGTCGCTGCTAGCCAGCATGCTGGCGGACGGCGGCGATCTCGTAACCGTGCTTACAGGCGAGGATGCCGACCCGAGCGTAACCGCGGCATTGTGCGAATGGATTGCCGAGCAGTACCCAGAGCTTGAGACCGAGGTGCAAGAAGGCGGTCAGCCTCTTTACCCTTATTTGTTCGCCGTTGAATAATTGGCAATCGTTATTATGTCCGGGAGGGGATTCCTATGGGGAAGGTTCGAATTGTAACGGATAGTACCGCTGATATTCCGCTCGAGGTAAGAGAGAAGCTGGGTATTTCGATGGTGCCGCTCAAGGTTCTGTTCGGGGAAGAAACGTATTTGGACGGCGTGACGATCCAGAACGAGGAGTTCTACGCGAAGCTGACCTCATCGTCCGTTCTGCCGACGACCTCGCAGCCGTCGCCGAACGAGTTCTCCGAGATGTACGAGCAATTGCTCGCCGAGGATCCGGAAGGGCCGATTATTTCGTTGCACTTATCGGCAGCGCTGAGCGGAACGTATCAATCGGCGGTTATTGCGCAGTCGATGCTGGAGGACGCCGGCGATATTACGATCATTGATTCCAAGTCGGCTTCGTACGGCTTCGGCATGCGTGCTATTCGGGCGGCCGAGATGGCGCTGGCCGGTGAATCGAAGGATGTCATCCTGGCCGAGCTGCAGCGTCTCGAAGGCGAGATGCAAATTTATTTTTTGGTGGATTCGCTTGAATATTTGCAGAAGGGCGGACGGATCGGCAAAGCTTCGGCACTTATAGGTTCGATTCTTAATATTAAGCCGATTCTGTCGCTGGACCCGGACGGAACGGTCTATCCTGTCGATAAGGTGCGCGGAACGAAAAAAGCGATGGCGCGCGTGCTTGAGATGCTGAAGCAGCGCTTCGACGCGCAGGAGCCTGTGTCGATGACGATTGCGTGGTCTTCAGGTCATGATACAGCTATGGAGCTGTGTGAATACTTGAAGGGCCATTTCAATATTCAGCATATAGGCTTCACGACAATCGGAGCGGTTATCGGAACGCATACGGGACCGGGGTTATCGGCCGTATTTATGTACAAGGTGTGAGTGAATGATGATTAGCTTAGATCAAGTTTCCGTTAAACAAATTAAAGGCGTGAGCGCTCCTAAGGAACAGGAGCTTCACGCCTTTGGCATTCAAACCGTCGCCGATCTGCTCGACTATTTTCCATATCGGTACGAGGACTATCGCATTCGTAATTTGGCAGATGCCAAGGATGGCGAGAAAGTGACTGTGCTTGGCCATATCCGCGGTAATCCGCTGCTTCAACGATACGGAAAAGGGAAGTCGCGGCTGACTTGCAAGATTGAGATTGACGGATGGCTTGTGACGGCCGTCTGGTTCAATCGGCATTACTTGCAGGAGCAGCTTACGCTTGGGCGTGAAGTGATGCTGACGGGCAAATGGGAGCAGCATCGGCTGCAGATGACGGTATCCGATTCGGAGTTTCAGGATGGCGGCAGCACGGCTACAGGAGGCAAGGCGGCTAAGAGCGGTACGCTTCAGCCCGTCTATTCTGTAGGCGGCAGCATTACGCAGCCGTGGATGCGAAAGACGATTCGCCAAGCGCTGACGCAATACGAGACGATGATCGAGGAAGTGCTGCCGCATGAGCTGGTGCAGCGTCATCAGCTTATGGCTAGGCGCGACGCTGTGCGCCATATTCATCTGCCGGAGGACGCGAAGGAAGGACAAGCTGCCAGGCGGCGCCTTGTGTACGAGGAGCTGTTCCTGTTCCAGCTCAAGCTGCAAGCTTATCGCGCGCTGAATCGCAAACGCGGCGACGGCTTGGCGATGCGTGTGGAGAGCGAATGGATACGGCAGTTCGCGGCAACGCTGCCATTCGAGCTCACCGATGCGCAGAAGAAGGTCGTCAACGAAATATTGATGGATATGCGCCGTCCATCGAGCATGAACCGGCTGCTGCAGGGCGATGTCGGCTCGGGCAAAACGGTCGTTGCTGCTATCGCGCTGTATGGAGCGGTCAAGACCGGTCATCAAGGCGCGCTCATGGTGCCGACGGAAATATTGGCCGATCAGCATATGCGCTCCCTGCAGAAGCTGTTCAGCGGGATGGGGATCGAGGTCGGCTTGCTGACGGGAAGCTTGACGGAGCGGAAGCGCCGCGATGTGCTTGCCGGCTTGCAGATGGGGATGATCGATATCGCGGTTGGCACGCATGCGCTTATTCAAGACGACGTATTCTTCCGCAGTCTTGGACTTGTCGTGACCGACGAGCAGCACCGGTTCGGCGTTAATCAGCGCAGCGTGCTGCGGCGCAAGGGGATGAATCCGGACGTGCTGACGATGACGGCTACGCCGATTCCGCGAACGCTTGCCATTACGGCGTTCGGGGATATGGACGTGTCAACGCTTCGCGATCGCCCTCATGGGCGCAAGCCGATCAAGACGTATTGGGTGAAGCACAGCATGATGGACCGCGTTCTGGAATTCATTCGCAAGGAAGTGGATCAAGGGCGCCAAGCGTACATTATTTGTCCGCTTATCGAGGAGTCGGAGAAGCTTGACGTGCAGAACGCGATCGATCTGCATATCCAAATGCAGCAAGCGTTCCCGCAGTATAAGGTTGCGCTTCTTCACGGGCGGCTGACGGCAGCCGATAAGGATGCCGTCATGAGCGCCTTCGGTGCGAACGAGACGCAGGTGCTCGTCGCGACGACCGTCGTCGAGGTTGGCGTCGACGTGCCGAATTCGACGTTAATGGTCATTATGGATGCGGAGCGCTTCGGCCTGTCGCAGCTCCATCAGCTTCGCGGACGCGTTGGACGCGGCGAGCATCAGTCGCATTGCATTCTCGTGTCCGATCCGAAGTCGGAGACCGGACGCGAGCGGATGAAGGTCATGACGGATACCGATGACGGCTTCGAAGTATCGCGGCGAGACCTGGAGCTTCGCGGACCAGGCGACTTCTTCGGAACAAAGCAGAGCGGGCTCCCCGAGTTCAAGCTGGCCGATATGGTGGCTGATTACGAGACGCTGGAAGAGGCGCGCGATGACGCGGGCGAGATCACGGGACAAGACGATTTTTGGACCAATACATCCTATGCAAGGTTGCGCGCGCTGCTGCAGAAGGATCAAATTTTTCAAGGGGAGCAATTGGACTAGGCAATAATTCCTTAATTCCGGCATATAGTTAACCGTTAACACTGTCGGTTGGAGGTGTCTAGACTGTGAGTTACCAAAAGTACGGCATTAAGCCGCAGTTGGTCGAGCGCGTCAAATATAAGTTGAAAAATCCGGTCACGAAGGACCGGATTCGAGAGCTGCTGGGCAACGTAACGAAATATGATTTGCAGGAACGTCCGAAGGTGCGCAGGCTGGTGAAGGCTGCTGCCGTTATTTTGCAGGAGCCGCTCACCGATGTGCAGGAGGATCAAATCGTCGCTTTCGTTCTGGGACAAAAGATTGATCCGAACAATACGTTTCATTTGCTCAAGCTTTGGGGCATGTTTCGCTGACCTATCCGGTCGGCGATTTTTTTTTGTTGTGGGGCAAGCTTAGCTTGCATTAAATTGCATTGCAGTGCCGTTGGTGCCGTTGCGGACTCATGAGTCCCCTATAGGAGGGGCTGGAGTCCATTAGGGACATCGGTGTTCGCATGATCCGTCAAATGATGCGAAACCCATTATTAAGGCCTCAGGTGTCCTCAGCTCCACCTTACTATGAACTAGATGATGCGTGTACGCCCGAGCTTAGAACAGCCGCAACTGCTCGTCCACCATCATTTGCTCAATTAATTCGGGGGAGTCGTTGCGCACGTTGCCTACAGCGGAAGAGACGGCGTAAGCGACCATGTCGCGCTCGTCATATGGGCGCAAGAGCGGCAGAATGGCTTCTACGTCCTGCGTCTTGCGATCAAGCCATAACGCTTCATTCTCTGGCTTTAAAATGACCGGCATTCGATCGTGAATAGGAGCCATTAACGGATTGGGTTCTGTCGTAAGGATGGTACAGCTGTTTATTTTGGCACCATCGGGAGAGATCCAAGTTTCGTAGAGACCCGCCATGCTGAATATCTCACGGCTCTTCAACGTAATCCGCATCGGCTGCTTGCCGCCGCCGCTTAGCTTCTTCCACTCATAGAATCCGTCCGCGGGAATGAGGCAGCGCTTGCTGCGAAGCGGCTTCTTGAACGCTGCCTTCGCGGCTGCCGTCTCTGCTCGCGCGTTAATCATCATGAAGCCGACCTTCGGATCATCGGCCCATGGCGGAACGAGACCCCACTTCAGCTCGCCGAGCCGATTGGCGCTCCCATCGTTAATGACTGCGAGCACTTGCTGGCTCGGGGCTACGTTATATTTTGGACGATGGAACGGAATGCCTGTCTCGTCTACCATATACCGCACCATTAGCTCTTCTATCGTTATTGTGAGCGTATATCTTCCGCACATCGCTTCCAACCTCCGTCTGCTGCTGCTCGCTTAAGGCAGAGCGTAAATTTGGCTCTATTATACTATGACTTCCCCTGTATGCCCAACTTGCACGCCCGCTTCCGTATGGCAGCCTGCGACTTGGAGGATACTGGTCTTATAAGGTGATGATCGGGAGGGGCGTGTATGGACAAACAGGGAAGTTTCCGAGGGCGAAGGCAGCAGCGGGGAAGCGGCGAATCGTTTCTCGGTCGGCTGCTTGCGCTTCCGCGCGCTGCTGTCGCTTATGCTGTCGGGAAGTGGAAAGCAATGAGCGTATCGGAGCAGATGATCGCGGAAGCATCTCCGCTCCTGCTGTCGCCAGCTGCGATATCCCGGCTGACGGCTGCGTGGAGAAGGCTGGAGGAGGAGGCGGAGACGTCGCCCCTTCATGCTTCCGAATCGTGGACGGATGAGGAACTGGCACTCATCTCACAGATTCGCACGGAGACGGACAAGTGCAATCGGAATAACGTAACGCGGACCGAGGCGTACCGGACCGTCTATTTTCGCACGCCAGTGCTTCATTGGGCGCTGCTTGCGCATCTCGTCTCGCGCAACGGCGGCTGGAATATGACGGATCTGCAAGGGGAGTGGCTGCCCTATTTGCTTCGGGACGATCAGCGGGAGGAGCTGTTCTCTTTCCTGGAACGCGCGAATGCGCTTATTTTCCAAGATGCCTACCCGCAGTTGCTGCTCTACGAGCGCAGCCTGAGGGAAGGGAGAAGCCTATTCCATCTGTTGCCGGCGTTTGACGTTTCGGTGTTCATGGCGCCTGTATGGCGGCAGTTCTGGAAGGAACGGGATCCGGTTCCCTTGACGGTGGCGCTTATCGTTAACGAGCAGCATTACATCGAACAGCGCGTTATACAGAACGAGCATTTCAAAGAAAAGGTGCTGCAAACGCTGTTCTTCGGTCTGCAGTCCGTGCTGCAGTTGAACGGCGTCGTCTTTCCTTACGGCAGCGGCGGCAAATCAGCTGCCGACGGGGATTGCAGCACGGAGGCAGGCACGCAGCTGGCGGGTATCATTATCGAGCGATTCGAGAATGTAGAGGAGCGGGTTGAATTCGGCAAGCAGCTCTATGCGATGCTGTTCGG
Organism: Paenibacillus sp. 2TAB19; assembly: GCF_052115185.1. Classification (NCBI taxonomy): domain Bacteria; kingdom Bacillati; phylum Bacillota; class Bacilli; order Caryophanales; family Paenibacillaceae; genus Paenibacillus; species Paenibacillus sp. 2TAB19. The sequence continues at coordinate 37,696 of NZ_JBFRGE010000047.1, forward strand.
CATCGCTCCTGTTCTCCACGGCGCGCGCTGCTTCGCTGCCGCCGTGAAGCATACAGGCTCGCGGGCCGACTTCGCGCCCCAGCTCTATGCCCGCATCCGGCAGTTGCCGCCGCAGCGCGTCTATAAGGAGCGGCTTATCGGCGGCGCGTTGAAGCCGGGCGCGAAGCCGCTGTATAGCCCGGAGCTGCCGTCAGCTTGGGGGGATCGCCCTGTCGCTCCTGCCGAGAAGGGAGATTGGTTTCATTCGGCAGATCAAGTGCTGCCTTACTTCCGCAAGTTGCCGCTGCCGCCGGTGTTCGAGCTGACGAACGAATACGGACTCATCCTGAATAAGCTTGAGCTTGCCGTACTTGCGGCGCAGCGGCAGAAGCTTTAGTCGCTGCTCGCGACGCCTTCAATATCCCGGACCGCGAACCACTCGCCGTCGATCATGAACCGGCCCTTCTGTGAATCGACCCGATCAACGATGCCGATAATCGTGAGCTCCTCCAGCGGGTGGAACATCCGCAGCGTGATCGGCAGCCGCAGCTGCAGCGATTCGGCGACGGCGCGGGAGACAGCTTCCCATTCCTGCTCATCGAGCGAGGCGCGCGTGCGCCGCTTCAACGCTTCGTTGTTCCGGACAATCTCGGCTTTGTGCTCAGGCAGCATCATGCGGCTCGATTCCCACAGTCCGTTTCCCTCAAGCTTCTTTCTCATTTGTAATGGCCTCCAATTTTGGCGGAGCGGTCTCGCGCTTGGCCGCTCGGTGTGTGCGATACGGCGCGTATAATGCTGGCGTCGCCGTATTTTTGCTTAATAGCGTCGGTCGTCTTCTCCAGCGCGATCAACTTCTCCCGGTGCAGATCGAACAAAGAGAGCTGGTATTCGTCATCCGCCGAAAATTGCGAGAGGCTGACGCCGACCTTCCGGACAGGCAGGCCGTCCCAATGCTTCTGCAGCAGCGTCACGGCGGATCGATATACTTGGTTCGTAATATTGGTCGGGTCCTCCATCTTCATCTGCCGGTTGAAGCCGCTCGGACGGTCGTAGTCGGCGCCCATGCATCCGACGGAAACGACATGTCCCATGTAGCCCTTGCTGCGGCAGCGCTGGCATACAAGCTCGACGAGCTCCAGCAGCACGACCTTAATCTCCGCCAGGCTGCCGTAATCGCGAGGCAGCGTCATCATATGGCCGACGGTCGTAGGCGCGACCTGATGCGTGCCGGGCGTTACGGGGCTGTCGTCGATGCCGCTGGCAATGCGCCAATACAGCTCGGCGTTGATGTCCGAGTTTTTGCCGAATTTGCGGCGCATCATCGCTTTCAGCTTATCCAGCGGCGTTCGCGCGATATGGCCGATGGTCGGCATACCCATCGCATTGAAGTGGGCGTTCATCCGGTTGCCGACCATGAACATCTTGCCTACCGGCAATGTCCATAGCGTCTCTTCCAGCAAATCCTTGGTTAGCGTGTAGATGCCGGATTCGTTCTTCTTGGCATAATTGTCGCAGGCGGTCTTCGCCAAAATTTTGTTCTCGGCGATGCCGAAGCGGGTGTAGATGCCGGTCTCGGCCAGTACGCGCGCCTGTATGAGCTCGGCGAGCTTCTCCGGCGGGCCGTACAGCTGCAGCGATCCCGTCACGTCGAGAAACTGCTCATCGATTGAGTACGGCTCGACCAAATCGGTGAAGCTTTCGTAAATTTGCGTAATTCTCATCGACGTATCAATGTAAAGCTTCATGCGGGGCTTTACGATGACGAGATTCGGGCATTTGGCGAGCGAGTCGCCTAGCCGCTCGGCGGTTGTGACGCCGAATTGTTTCGCCAGGGGGCAGGCGGCGAGAATAATGCCGGATCGGCGCTCGGGATCGCCGGCGACGACGAGCGGGAGATCCTTGTATTCGGGATGCTCCGCCTTCTCGACGGAGGCGTAGAACGACTGGCAGTCCGCCAGCATGACAACTCTTTGACGGGGCATCGTGTTCCTCCTATACTGTGCAGAACGTTTGTTTAAATATAAGAAAGCATAAAATGGGATGCTTATACTGTGCTTATATTTCTCCGGAATGAAACGCGCCTCGCCGCCAAAGTACGGCGTTAGCCGTTTCACCTTGCCTTATTATATACAGAACATACGTTCTTATGCTATAGGCTCCGCTATGGTTATTATTTACAATCATAAGGAGACGGGATGATCTTACATATATTCAACCAGTTTGCGCCAAAATAGAGGCAACATGGAAACGGAAAGGTGTCCGAATGCCGCTATGAAAAAAAATGCCCAGAAGGCGCGAACGCCGCTTAGTCCGTCGCTTCAGGCTAATGCAGATGCGATCCGAAGCCGCTTCGGCGGCAGCTTCGATCTGGTCGTTCGTATGTTCCGCAGCGATGCGACCCCCAGCCGGGAGCTTGCGCTTATCTATATCGACGGCATCGTCGACGCAGAGACCGTGAACGTTAGCATTATGGAGCCGCTGATGTCGATGCAGCTTCCGCAGCATGCGCATACGAAGGAAACTAAGCTGCTGGAGGCTTTGCGCGATTGCATTGTATCCGTTGGCTCCGTAGGAGAAATGTTCACGCTGGAGGAGGCGCTGCAGGCGGTGTCTGACGGCTTATGCCTGATCGTAGCTGAAGGCTGCACGTCGGTGCTGACGGCCAGCGTTACAGGCGGCGAGCAGCGGTCCGTAACGATTCCGCAGACGCAGACGGTCATACGCGGTCCGCAGTATGGTTTTGTCGAAAATATCCGGACCAATATTAGTCTTGTTAGGCGTATTATCCGCTCAAGCGATCTTCATGTGCAGATGCATAAGATCGGCCGCCAAACGCATACCGACGTCGCGGTGCTTTATTTGAACGGCGTCGTCGACGAAGGCGTGCTTAAGGAAGTGTATCGCAGGCTTGGCGATATCGATATTGACGGCGTGCTGGAGAGCGGCTATATCGAAGAATTTATTCAAGACGAGACATTCACGCTGTTCCCGACCATTCTGAACACCGAACGTCCCGATACGGTAGCCTCGATCCTGCTGGAAGGACGAGTGGCGATTATGGTGGATGGCACGCCGATTGCTCTGATGGCGCCGATAACGTTCTTCAGCTTCTTCCAATCGCCGGAAGATTATTATCAGCGGTTCGATATAGCAACGCTTGTGCGGGTGATCCGATATGTGGCGTTCATTGTATCGATCTTGCTGCCGGCCTTATATATTGCCGTTACGACCTTTCATCAGGAAATGCTGCCGACGACGCTGCTTATTAGCATAGCGGCTCAGCGAGAGGGCGTCCCTTTTCCAGGACTCGTAGAGGCGCTGCTGATGGAGATGACGTTCGAGGTGCTGCGCGAAGCGGGGCTGCGGATGCCGCGGGCCATCGGACCTGCCATATCGATTGTAGGAGCCCTCGTGCTTGGGCAATCGGCCGTGCAGGCCGGCATTGTATCGGCGGTGATGGTAATCGTCGTCTCGTTCACGGCGATCTCGAACTTCGTCATGCCAGAGTTCAATATGGGCGCGGCATCGCGCATTATCCGGTTTATCTTCATGGTGATGGCGGGCATGTTCGGCTTCTTCGGCATCTTCATCTCCGTGCTGCTTATGCTCGTTCATCTCGTGTCGCTGCGCTCGTTCGGCGTGCCCTATATGTCGCCGATGGCGCCGGGGTCGGCAAGCCAGTCCGTATTTCGTGACGTATTCATCCGCCTGCCATGGTGGGCCATGGTATTTCGCCCATTCGATCTTAAGCTGCGCAATCCGCGACGGCTGCCTAATCGCCGGAAGCCGCCGGCACAGAGGCATTCAGACAATCCATAACGGAAGGAGGGGGGGCGTGTGATCGGAAGGAGGCTGCTATCCGGACTGCTGGCGCTGCTCATTTGCTTGCCGCTGGCGGGCTGCTGGGGCAAGGTTGAGTTAAGCGATATCGCGATCGTATCGGCAACGGGCATCGATTGGAAGGATGGGCAGTGGCAGTTGTCCTATCAGGTCGTCATTCCGCAAGCAATTTCCGGCCAAAGCGCTGCGGCGGGCACGAACGCGGCGGTTAATGTGTTCTCCACCAAAGGGGACAACTTTCGGATTGCGATCAGCAAGGCGAGCCTGGAGACGCCGAGACGGCTTTTTTTCGCTCACAACCAAGTCGTTATTATTGGACAGGATGCAGCGCGCAAAGGCATATCCGCGCTTGCGGAAGCCTATCTCCGAAATCCCGATTCGCGCGAGACGGTCAGCGTATTTCTGACGAAGGGCAACGCGCGCCGCGTACTGGAGCAGCTCATTCCATTGGAGAAAATACCTGGGGCCGCCATTCAGCAGATGATCTTCAATGAGCAGTTGAACGGCTCGACCTTCCAGGAAACGACGATGCATAAGGTGCTTAAGGATTTGCTTGGCGGGGCACAGGTTGTTGGCATACCGAGTCTGGCGATCTCCGGAACGGGAGAAAGTCTAGACCAGGTAGACAAGCTTAGCCGAACGAATACGTCCTCCAAGGTGAGGCTGATGGATCTGGGCATCGTCTCCGGCGATAAGCTCGTAGGCTGGATTACGAAGGAAGAAAGCTCAGGTCTGATGTGGATCAAAAATCAGATCAAGAAGACGACGGTAGCGTTCGGCTGTCCGGATGACGGAAAGGAGGGCAAAGTCTCCTCCATTCGTATTACGAAGGCGAAAACGAAGCTTCGCCCGCAACGTTCCGGCAGCAAGTGGACGATGCATATTGAGACAAAAGCGGAAGGCACGCTGCTCGAGTACAACTGCAGCGGCGACATGAATAAGCCGAAAGAAGTAGACCAGACCGCGCAAGTGATAGCCGAGACAATCAAAGCGACGATGGAAAACGGTTGGAAAGCTGTTTTGGGATATAAGGCGGATGTGGTTGGTTTCGGTAATATCATTCATCAGAGGCATCCGGACGCTTGGAAGCAGATGAAGGGGGATTGGCCTGACTTATTTGCAGAGATGGAAGTGAAGATTGACGTAAAGGTGAAAGTGAATTCAGCGGGCATGAGCGGCGGCGGATTTAAGAAACTGCAGGAGAAGGCGCGTTCATAGACGGAAAGGAGATGCCATGCAGCAGATCGGCAAACAACAGTTGTATATTCTGATTATTGTTTTCTTAATCGGCAGCACGCCGCTGTTCGAGCTCGGCATCAAAGCGAAGCCCGATTCATGGCTTGCGATGACGATGGCTGCGGTCATCGGATTGCTGTTGACCGTTGTTTATGTGACGGTGCAGAAGCGCGCGCCCGAAGCGGGACTCGGCGAGCTGATCTTGATGCATTTTGGCAAATGGCTCGGCGGAGCGGTTGGACTTGTCTATGCGCTATGGTTCGCCTATGAATCGATGCGTAATGTGCGAGACGTAGGGGAACTGACGAATATGGCACTCTTGACCGTGACGCCCAAATGGATGATTATGCTGCTCATTCTGTTTGTCGCTGCGTACACGGTCAGCAAGGGGCTTGAGGTGTTCGTGCGTGTTACACAGCTGCTGTTCCCGATTGCGGGGATCAGCTATTTGTTTATTATTTTGCTGTTGTTTATCGCGAAGCTGCCTGATATTCACCAGTTGCTACCGCTGATGGAGAACGGGATAGGCCCGATTGCGAAGGCGGCGTTTCCGGATCTGGTTTCGTTTCCTTTTGGGCAAATGGTCATTTTTCTTGTCTATTGGAAATATTTGAAGGAGAAGCAAGTGCTGCGGAAGGTCACCTTCTGGGCGCAAGTGGGCGTATCTGCCTTTTTGATTTTTATGAATATGCTCGTGATGAGCGTACTGGGCCTCTCCTTGTCTGAGGTTACGGCGCTGCCGCTGCTGCAGGCGGTTCAATTGATTCGGTTGGCGAATTTCCTCGAGCGGCTGGACGTTATCGTTACGCTGCTGCTATACATCGGACTCTATGTAAAAATGACGGCACTGTACTTGGCGGCGGTCCTTACGCTTAAGGAAGTGACGGGGGCGGCTTACCGTCATTTGGTCTGGCCAGTCGGGATGGTCATCTACGCTGCATCGTTTCTGGAACCGAATAATACGTATCATATATGGCTAGGGTTCGATGTGACGCTGAAAATCGTTCCGTTATTCCAAATCGTGCTGCCGCTGCTTCTGCTGATCGTCGGTGTGCGCAAACGGTACAAGAAGGCGGCGCAGCAGCATTCCGACGCAGGGCAAACGGGTTAATGCCGACCTTCTAGCTTCAAAAAAAGATAGCTATTTAGTCGGGATTTGCTATAATAGGCATATTGACGAAACCGAATATGTTCCGGGGAGCTGGTTAGGCCGGCTGAGAGGGGATTTATGTATATGCAATCCCGACCCTATAAACCTGATCTGGATAATGCCAGCGTAGGGAAGATAAGCTTTGCGCGTTTCATGCAAGGGACGACCGTTAGATCGTGCTTCTAACGTCATGCCGAAGCAGCGTGCATAGGCGCAGCCGAATTTCAGGCGTCCTTCCATACGGGAGGACGCTTTTTTGCATGCGGCAGCGGCCGATCGCACGGGGGCAACCAACCGGACACAGACAAGATATCCTTTCGATTCGTTTCGTTTCGACAAAATAAAGAGATACAGGGAGAGGGAGACAGCAGGATGAAGAAACAAACTGGACGAATGACTTGGAGGCTTACGGCGCTGTTAATGGCGCTCGTTATCGTACTTGCAGGCTGCGGCGCGAACAGCAATAAGCCGGAGAGCGGCAACGCGGGAGAGAATGAAGGGAGCGGCGCGGATAAGCCGCTGACGAAAGTACAGGTCGTGCTCGACTGGACGCCGAACACGAATCATACGGGGCTGTATGTGGCTCGGGATAAAGGGTTCTTCAAGGAGCAGGGGCTTGACGTTGAAATTATTCAGCCGGGCGAGAGCGGCGCTGACCAAATGGTCGCTTCCGGCAACGTACAATTCGGCGTCAGCTATCAGGAGTCGATCACCATGGCTCGTATCGCGGGCGTACCGCTCGTATCGCTCGCGGCAGTCATTCAGCATAACACGTCGGGCTTCGCTTCGCCTGTCGATAAAGGCATCGATTCGCCGAAGAAGTTCGAAGGCAAAACATACGGCGGCTGGGGCGCTCCGCTTGAGGAAGCGGTCATTGATTCACTCATGCAAGAGGAGCAAGCGGATGTGAAGAAGGTTAATATTATGAGCATCGGCGACGGCGATTTCTTCACGGCTGTTAAGCGTGATATCGACTTCGCTTGGATATATTACGCGTGGACGGGCGTCGAGGCCGAGCTGCGCGGCGAGAAAATCAATATGGTATATTTGACCGATTATAGCGACAAGCTGGACTATTATACACCGGTGCTTGCGACAAGCGAGAAGCTGATCGCTAAAGATCCGGAGCTCGTTAAGGCGTTCGTTGCGGGCGCTGCGGCAGGCTACCAATATGCGATCGACAATCCGGAGGATGCGGCCGAAGTATTGATTCAGGCAGAGCCGGATCTGAATGCCGAGCTCGTTCGCGCGAGCCAAAAGTGGTTGAGTCCGAAATACCAGGACGATGCCGCGCAATGGGGCGAGCAGAAGCTGAGCGTATGGGAAAATTATGCGAACTGGATGTTCGACCACAAGCTGCTGGAGAAGGAGCTTGAGGCGGACAAAGCGTTTACGAACGACTTTTTGCCTAAGAAATAATTCATACTGACGAAAGCAGGGGAAACGAATGGCTAATGCACTGGTAAGCATACAAATATTGCCGACGACGCCGGGCGGAGAAAGCGTCATTCCGTACGTCGATCGGGCGATTGACATCATTAAGGCAGCGGGCGTGCCCTACCGGGTAGCTCCGCTGGAGACGACAATGGAAGGCGAGCTGAGCTCTTTGCTAGGGGTTGTGCAGCAGATGAGCGAAGCGATGGCAGAGATGGGCTGTCCGTCCGTTATTTCGCAAGTGAAAATCTACTATAATCCGGCAAACGGCGCTTCGATGGGCAGATTGCTGGAGAAATATCCAGATGGGCAATAAGTCGGGCGTATGGGCAAAGGTATGGCCGCCGGTAATCGTTATCGCTGTACTGCTGGCTTGCTGGCAGGCGGTGACGATGTGGGGACAGGTCGATCAATGGCTGCTTCCCAGCCCATTATCGATCGTACAGGAGGCGGCCTCGGCGAACGTATGGCCGCGGTTAGCGGAACATACCGGTGCGACGCTGCGGCTTACGCTGCTCGGATTTGCAGGCGGATCGGCGGCGGGCTTCTTGCTCGCCGCTTTGCTGCATCTAATTCCGGGTTTGCGTACCGCAGTCTACCCGCTCCTCGTCGTTTCGCAGAACGTCCCGATCGTCGTGATCGGCCCGCTGCTTACGATGTGGCTCGGCTACACGCTGCTGCCGAAGGTGCTGCTCGTTATGATGGTATGCTTCTTCCCAATCTCGGTAGCCATGCTTAGCGGCCTCACGAATACAGATCCGCAGTTGCGCAATTATTTGCAAATGATCGGCACGGGCAAGTGGCAGCTGTTCTGGAAGCTGGAGCTGCCCCATGCCGTCATTCATCTGTTCTCGGGGCTTAAGCTTGCGGCATCCTATAGCGTACTTAGCGCGATTGTCGCGGAGTGGCTCGGCACGAATAAGGGACTGGGCTACTTCATGCAGCTGTCGGCCAAAGGGTTCATGCCGGAGCGGGTATTCGCGTCGGTATTCATCATCGTGGCGCTTAGCCTGTCGCTGTTCGGCTTGATGACGCTGGCCGAGAAGCTGCTCTTGCGCTGGCGTCCTGCCAAGAAGGAGGGAAACTAGCAATGAGCGATATAACAGATCAAGAGCGACGAACGACGATGGCTGCAGGTGCTGGAGCGGCTGGAGCTGTTGCCAAAGCGCTGGAGGTTAAATCGGTCAGCAAAAGCTTCGGCAAAGGAACAGCCGTGAAGGAAGTGCTCGGAGGGCTGTCGCTGACGGTCGGCGAAGGGGAATTCGTCTCCATCGTCGGGCCGTCAGGAAGCGGCAAGTCGACGCTGTTCCAGGTCATCGGCGGCTTGGAGCGTCCGACTAGCGGCGAGATATGGATCGATGGCCAGCAGGCGACGGGACAGACGGGGCATATCTCGTATATGCCCCAGCAATCGTCGCTGCTGCCGTGGCAGACGGTAGCCGGCAATATTGAACTGTCGCTGACGATCGCTGGCATGGAGCGCAAGGAAGCGAAGCGCAGCACGGAGGAGTGGCTGCGCCGCATCGGGCTTGAGGAATATGCAAAGAGTTATCCGCATGTTCTCTCGGGGGGCATGCAGCAGCGCGTATCCTTCTTGCGGGCGCTGTTGTCGCCGCAGCGGCTCATGCTGCTTGATGAGCCGTTCGGTTCGCTCGATGCGCTGACGCGGCTGCAGATGCAGAAGTGGCTGTTGTCGATCTGGGAGGAGAACCGCAGGTCGGTGCTGCTTGTCACGCACAGCATCGATGAGGCGTTGTTCTTATCCGATCGGGTTATCGTGCTGTCGTCCTCGCCTGCAGTTGTGCTCGAGCAATTCGACGTGCCGTTGGCAAGGCCGCGCAGCGAAGCGATGTGGTCGGAGCCTGCGTTTATTGACCTGAAGCAGCGGATCTATGAGCTGCTTCAGGCAGGAGCGGGAGAGAAGGGGGAAGCGGAATATGCCAAACGCCGTTAACGGGGAAACAGCAGCAGGGACGTGGATCGATGCTCATATCCATGTCGATCATTATGAAGCAGCGGAACGGGAAGCGATGCTGGAGCGGGCGTTTGATGCGGGTGCGGCTGCTGTCGTAGCCGTGTCGATGCACTTGCAATCCTCGATTGTCAATCGAGAGTTGGCGCTAGCGCACCTGCCGAATCGCGTTCATCCCGCATATGGCTTCCACCCGGAGCAGCCGATACCGTCTGTTGGTGAGCTGGATGAACTGTTCGCTTGGATTAGAGCGCGTCATGCGGAAGGCGAGAGCTTCGCAATCGGCGAGGTCGGATTGCCGTATTATACGAGAACGGAAGCGGAGGCTGCGGGGCAGTCGTTCGACGAAGCGCCTTACCTCGCGCTGCTCGAACGGTTCGCAGCGCTTGCCGCGGAACTGGAGCGGCCGATTGTGCTGCACGCCGTCTATGAGGACGCGGACAAGGCTTGCGACATACTTGAGCGGAGCGGCGTACGGAGCGCGCACTTCCATTGGTTCAAGGGAAGCGAAGCAACCGTGCGGCGAATGATCGCCGCAGGCTACTTCGTGTCGATGACGCCGGATATCGCCTACGAAGCGGAAATTAGGGTGCTGGCGGAGCAATATCCGCTTCACTTGCTGATGGCTGAGACGGATGGGCCATGGCCGTTCGAAGGACCGTATGAGGGGCGAAGGACCGAGCCTGCCATGTCGCAGGATGTCGCGGTACATATTGCGGCCATTAAGCAGCAACCGGTGGAGCTTGTGCGTACTGCTTTATTGCAAAATACGAAACGGTTGTACGGAATATAGCGGGAATACGACAACAAGCTGGCGTTTGCGCATGATGCGACGCCAGTTTGTTTTTGGTTTCGCCTGAGGACAGCAGAGGCGTTAATTGCTGTCTATCGCCTTTAATGCCCTTGCCGATTCATGCCATTTTGTCCGTTGCGCCGTTCTACTCTACCGCATACAAAGATAGCATTAGGGTTGAGAGAAGGGAGAGTTCTAAGATGGCAGCTTTGACTAGAGAACAGTTTTTTGCGGCACTTGCTCCAACCGTCATTCGGGTAAGAGGGGAAGGCTCGACGATGTTTCCTTCCGTACGGTTAGCCCAAAATTTGCTCGAAACAGGCGGTGTTATTCACCCTTGGAACAATCTGAGCGGCATTAAGGTCGGCAGCGGGCAGACGAATGCTTACTGGCATGGCGAAGCAGTGGTGAAGGGGACGTGGGAGTATGTCGATGGCCGCAATGTCAACACGAAGGCGGCGTTCCGCGCTTACACAAGCTTATATCACTTCTATAAGGATCTCGATCTGCTGCTTGCAACGCCGCGTTACGACCGCGTTCGGAAGGCGGAAACGCCTGAGCGCCAAGCTCAGATGCTGCTCGCTTGCGGTTATGCGACGGATCCGAATTATCCGCTCAAGCTAATGGCAATTATTAAGCAGTACTCGCTCATGAAGTACGATCTAATGGGCAAACCTCCCGTTAAGCCGGAGAAGTTCAAAGACGCTGAAATCGTGGCGGTTGTGCATGGCGGGCAAGCGGTGTCGGATGGTTACTTGGTTCATGGCGCTACCTGGGTGCCTGCTAGACTGGTTGGCGAGCGGCTTGGAGCGGTCATTGACTGGAACGGAAAGCAGGTTACGGTGAACGGGGTTGCAATCGAGACCGTACTGTCTAATGCAAAGGGCTACGTCAAGCTGCGCGATCTGGCAGACCAGCTTGGACTTGCGGCCAGTTGGGACGCTATGGCGCGAGTAGCATCGATCGACTAAAGTAGAAGATTCGCCGGTTTACATCGAGGTTGCTCTTTTGGTATTCTATAGGCAACATTGAAACGCGATGACGAGAAGAGTAAGGGAATAGGTTGTTGCACAGAGAGCCCTCGGCAGCTGAGAGGGGGCGAACGACGTTTCCCTGAACCAAGCCTCTGAGCGGCATGTCGGAATCGCCCCCGGGCGAGGATGGCATGACGGGAGCTCCCGTTACAGAGCTAGAGTATAAGCATTGCCTGCAATGCCGTACTTGAAGAGGTTAATATGGCGACATGTTAATGAACCTGGGGTGGCACCGCGAGAACTTCGTCCCCAAGACCAACGTCTTGGAGGTGAGGTTCTTTTTTGCGTTTATTAGGCGCATTTGGCGGTAGCTTGGCTGTTACAGTTATTCATTAAGGAGGAGCCGACAATGGAATCGGATAATAAGAAAGAGCATTCAAGCGACAACTTTTTATTTAGGCTGATAACGGAGGAACTGGAGCAATATCCGTTCACGAGGGAGATGCGTACGCGGTTTCCGCCCGAGCCGAACGGCTATCTTCATATCGGCAGCGCCTACGCGATTCAGACGAATGACACGATAGCAAGGCAATTCAACGGCAAGTTTCATTTGCGCTTTGACGATACGAATCCGCTTAAGGAGGACATTGCTTACGTGGACGCGATCATCGAGGACATCAAGTGGCTTGGCTACGATCCGGGCGAGCACATCTATTACGGGTCAGATTACTCCGAGGAAATCTACCGTGCAGCCGTTCATCTAATCGAGCGCGGGCGTGCATACGTATGCGATCTGACGCCGGAGGAAGTATCGGAATACCGGGGAACGTTGACGCAGCCGGGCAAGAACAGCCCGTTTCGAGAGCGCTCCACTCTAGAGAATCTGACGCTTTTTGCGAAAATGAAAGAAGGTGCTTTTCCGGCCTCTTCCAAAGTACTCCGCGCCAAAATCGATATGGGCTCGCCTAACATGAATCTGCGCGACCCTGTTATTTAC
>NZ_JBFRGE010000048.1:0-47926 GCF_052115185.1 Paenibacillus sp. 2TAB19
AGTCCACGCTTACGAAGTAGGTTTTACTTCGTAAAACCTTTTAGGAGGGTCAACCAATGGAAGCAATTAAAGCGGAATTGGAACAAGCCGGCATCGGCGAAGTTCTGTATGATGTGCCGCTATCGAACTATACAACATGGAAAATCGGCGGCCCTGCCGATGTGTTAATTCTACCGGAGAGCAAAGAGCAGCTGATTGCTGCGATCCGGCTGTTGAATAAGCATCGGATAAGCTGGACGAATTTGGGCCGCGGCTCGAATATGCTCGTGAGCGACAAAGGAATTCGCGGTGTTGTGATTAAGCCGAGCGGTGGGTTGGATTTTGTGCGTTTCGACGGTTGCCTTGTAACTGCAGGCGCCGGCTATTCATTCATTAAGCTATCTGTCGTGGCAGGCAAAGAGGGGCTGACAGGTCTAGAGTTCGCGGGGGGAATTCCGGGCACGGTCGGCGGAGCCGTCTACATGAATGCGGGAGCGCACGGATCTGATGTGTCACGTATTTTTAAGTCAGCTGAGATTGTGCTGGAGACAGGAGAATTGGTAACGTACGATCGAGACGACATGAAGTTTTCCTATCGGCATTCGATTTTGCAAGAGCAGAGAGGGTCTGTTGTAGAAGCGACTTTCGAGCTTGCAGAGGGCAATCGCAAGGAAATTTCCGCAGCACTATCCGCTTTCAAGGATAAGCGCCGCCAAACACAGCCGCTACAGATGCCATGTGCAGGCAGCGTATTTCGTAATCCGCCGAATGATTTTGCAGCAAGGCTTATTCAAGAGGCAGGCTTAAAGGGGTATCGCTACGGAGGCGCTCAAGTGTCAGAAGTTCATGCCAATTTCATTGTAAATGCCGGGCAAGCGACTGCTGAAGACGTTCTCGCCCTCATGTCCCATATTCAGAGCACCATAAAAGAGCGCTTCGGCGTGGAACTGGTGCCGGAAGTATTGGTGGTGGGTGAGCGGTAATTCGGAGGTGATACATTGGACAAATTGGTGATTGAAGGTGGGAAACCTCTCTCAGGAACCATAGTTATCCAAGGAGCGAAAAATGCCGCGTTGCCGATATTGGCTGCCAGCTTGCTGGCCGAAGGCACATTTACGATTGAACATGTGCCTGAATTGCTGGATATCGACGTCATGCTGAACATTTTGCGCGAACTGGGATGCCGCGCCGAGCATTCGGGAGATACGGTTGTGCTGGATACAGAGCCCGCTCATACGTCCCATGTGCCGGAATCGTTAATGAAACAAATGCGATCTTCTATTTTCCTAATGGGACCGCTCCTCGCCCGCTTCGGCGAAGCTGAAGTGTATCAGCCGGGAGGCTGCGCAATCGGCGAGAGAAAGATAGACCTTCATTTGCAAGGCTTGCAAGCGCTTGGAGCGGAGATTGAGGAGTTTGGCAACCGGATTGTGTGCCGTGCAGAGAAGCTGCGCGGGGCGGATATTCATCTAAGTTTTCCAAGCGTGGGAGCTACGGAGAACATTATGATGGCCGCTGTCAGGGCCGAAGGCCGGACGACGCTTACGAATGCAGCGCGCGAGCCGGAGATTCAAGATTTGCAACGTTTTCTAAACGCAATGGGTGCGAAAATAATGGGTGCCGGGACAGATACGATAACGATAGAAGGGGTACAGTCGCTTAATCCCTGTCAATATCGTGTCATTCCGGACCGTATCGTGGCAGGTACGATTATGGTTGCGGCAGCCGCAACGCGCGGCCAGGTTACGCTTCAGAACACGCAGCCTGCGCATCTGTCATCGCTAATCCATGTGCTGCGTCGCGCAGGTGTTCAAATTGTTGTCGACGGTGATATAATTAAAGTGGGCTGCGCTACTAGACCGAAGGCGGTTGAGAGAGTTGTTACATCGCCTTATCCGGCATTTCCTACCGATTTACAGTCACAACTGATGGTTCTTCTAACGCTGGCAGACGGTGTCAGCATTATGAAGGAAACGATTTTCGAAGGACGTCTGAAGCATGTCGATGAATTATCGCGCATGGGCGCCGATATTCGCGTCGATATGAATGCGGCTTTCATCCGCGRCGTACCTCGTTTGTATGGCGCAACGGTTGAAGCAACCGATCTGCGCGCAGGCGCTGCGCTTGTTATAGCGGGCTTGGCGGCTCACGGCCGTACGGTCGTGGAGCAGATTCACCACATTGACCGCGGTTACGACAAGATCGAATCGATGTTGACGAGGCTGGGTGCACGTATCTCGCGCTACTCGCCAGTGCCTAATAATTAATAGTATGCAAGCAAGTTCTGAGTTAGAAACGTCCGGCTTCATCCTCCTTTATACTTGATGCGGAGCCGGCGTCTTTGTGTAATGAAACCTGCTATGGCGTCATACGAACGAGAAGATACATGCTCTGAACATGGCCGCTCTTTTGAGAAACGGCTGCGTTTGGAGTTTTTCGCATAGAAAGTAGGGACAAGTTATGAGTGAAAACATGCCGGTCTTAAAAGAGCCAGCCAAGAAACGCAGAGGCAGCCGAAAGCTGCTGATTGTCCTTTTTTTGTTATTCCTCGTATTGCTTGCAGTGCTTTTCTTCAACTCTTCCATCAGCAAAATAGAAGAAGTGCAAATTGTGGGCACGAAGCTGGCCACCAATGCCGAGGTTGCCGGGGCGGCCGCCGTCGCGGCAGGCGACGCTTTTTTCGGGACGACTTCGAGCACGATCGAGAAACGGGTAGAAAAGCTGCCCCAAGTTGAACAAGCAACGGTCAATAAAGTGTTTCCAGGAGTTGTCCAAATTACGGTACAGGAATATCCCATCGTAGCGTTCGAGTTGTCGCCGAAGGGCGAATTAACAGCTCTTTTGTCGAACGGCACGAGCATAGCATCGAAGATAGAAGCGATGCTCGTAGCGGACAAGCCCGTGCTCACCGGATGGGCGGCCAAAGACAAAGTAAAAGTATCGTTGATGAAGCAGCTTGGCAAAATTCCAGTAAAACAGTTGTCCGATCTCTCGGAGATTATTCCTGATCCGTCCAAAGCTTATCCTGACCGCATCAAGATCTATACGCGCACTAAATTCGAAGTGATTACATCCGTTGCCGTTCTGCCGGAGAAGATCGAAGCGCTTAATGCCGTTATTGAGACGCAGGAGCCGGGGCGAATTACGATGCTGCTTGCGGATACGTACGTTCCGTTTAACTTGGGTGATTTGGATGACGAGGAAACGGATTCGGAATAAACATTCGGTTGAAGATCAACCCGTGTGATGAAAGATCACGCTGAATCCGGCATTTTTTCGTACGCGGTACTCGTTTTCAATCATTTGGCACTTGTAAAAGCGCTTAAACATGGCGTAGTAGGAAAAAATAGACTACTCAATAGCTTGAAAGAATGGTAGAATTTTAGTTATCGCATTTATACTCGCTGAAGCTGACTGAAGCAACATGGTGACATGAGCTCTGCAAGGGGCAGCGCTCGTTTGTAAGTGAAATAAGCACCGAAAATTTTGTAGAAAAAAGAGGGAAAATAATAGGCGCGTTGAATATGTAGAAATACCTTGTTTTGAATTATAGGGATGTGCAGGTCTCTGACTTATACACATGTCTATATTTCACTGAATACCGTTTTTGGGTGACGTTCCATTATGAGCKGCTGAAAGACGGTACGAAACGGGAGCTTAGACCGCAAGAGGTCAAAAGCTACCGTATGCGTTTGCAAATGGAAAATTAATTAATAAGTTGAAACGGAGGTGCCGCGGGTTGAGTAACAACGACATCATCGTCAGTTTGGACATCGGTACATCCAAGGTTCGTGCGATCATTGGCGAAGTATCTAACGGAGCCATTAATATTATTGGGGTTGGTTCTGCCGACTCTGAAGGTATTCGCAAGGGAGCAATTGTTGATATTGACCAGACCGTGCAATCGATCCGCAACGCCATCGAGCATGCGGAGCGCATGGTGGGTATTCAAATATCGGATGTCTATGTAGGCATCCAGGGCAACCATATTGCTCTACAGACGAACCGTGGTGTAGTAGCCGTATCCAATGAGGATCGGGAAATTGGTGAAGAGGATATTGAACGCGTGGTACAAGCTGCGAGAGTAGTGGCTTTGCCGCCGGAACGTGAAATTATTAATCTGGTTCCTAAACAATACCTGGTAGATGGTTTGGAAGGCATATCAGATCCGCGCGGTATGATCGGCGTTAGACTCGAAGTCGAAGCAACGATTGTTACAGGGACGAAAACCGCGATACATAACTTAATGCGGTGCGTGGAGAAGGCTGGACTGCGTATATCCGGCGTTATTCTATTGTCTCTTGCTTCTGGGGTCATGTCATTGACCAAGGACGAGAAAATGATTGGCACGGTTCTTACCGATATTGGCGCAGGATCGTGTACGATTGCGATCTACGATCAAGGCGGACTTGCCGCTACTTCAACATTGCCGATCGGCGGAGAATACGTAACTAACGATATAGCATACGGTCTGCGTACGCAGAGTGATCAAGCAGAGAAGATCAAGCTGAAATACGGCTGCGCGAATGTGACCGATGCGGCGGAGGACGTTAAGTTCAAAGTGACCCGCATGGGCAGCAACGCGGAGAAGGAATTTTCGCAGCTTGACCTTGCAAGCATTATTGAACCTAGGATGCAAGAAATATTCCATCTCATTCGGCAAGAGGTTCGCAAGCTGGGATATGGAGACAAAGTCAACGGCTATGTGTTGACAGGCGGTACGGTTTCCATGCCAGGCACGCTAGCGCTCGCTCAGTCCGAACTCGAATCCAGCGTCCGTATAGCATTGCCGGATTATATTGGTGTAAGGGACCCTGCTTTCAGCAGCGGCGTCGGTATGATCCAATACGTATCGAAGTATATGGGGCCTCGCGGAACAGGAACTGTGAAGAAGCAGACAACCCGCACCAAGGCTGCTCCGGCAACTACATCCAAACCCGGTATGATGGAGCGAATCAAAAATATGTTTAACGAATTTATTTGAAAATATAACATTCTATATGTCATCTAGTATAAGATGCTTATATTTCAACGCGAAACGCAGCTGCGCCGGGTAGAAACGGCTTCTGCCGTTTACGCATGACTGGGGGAAAAGAAG
This sequence comes from Paenibacillus sp. 2TAB19, assembly GCF_052115185.1. Taxonomy (NCBI): domain Bacteria; kingdom Bacillati; phylum Bacillota; class Bacilli; order Caryophanales; family Paenibacillaceae; genus Paenibacillus; species Paenibacillus sp. 2TAB19. Next base: position 5,078 of record NZ_JBFRGE010000048.1, read on the forward strand.
GATGTTGGAATTCGATATCGATCTTGAGCAGTTGGCTCAAATTAAAGTAATCGGCGTTGGCGGCGGCGGAAGCAACGCTGTTAACCGAATGATAGAAAACGGCGTTAAAGGCGTTGAATTTATTACCGTTAACACGGATGCACAGGCGCTACACTTGGCTAAGTCGGAGCACAAGCTGCAAATTGGCGATAAGCTTACACGCGGTCTTGGCGCAGGTGCAAATCCTGATGTTGGTCATAAGGCTGCAGAAGAATCGCGCGAGAGCATTACGAACCAGCTCAAAGGCGCTGACATGGTATTCGTCACAGCCGGCATGGGCGGCGGTACCGGTACGGGAGCTGCTCCTGTCATCGCTGAGATCGCTCGCGAATGCGGTGCTTTGACGGTAGGTGTCGTCACTAGGCCATTCACATTCGAAGGGCGCAAGCGTGCTGGACAATCCGAGCTGGGTATCGAAGCGCTTAAGGAAAAAGTAGATACACTTATCGTTATTCCGAATGATCGCTTGCTAGAGATCGTTGACAAAAAGACTCCGATGCTCGAAGCGTTCCGTGAAGCGGACAACGTGCTTCGTCAAGCTGTACAAGGTATTTCTGATTTGATCCAGGTACCTGGACTTATCAACCTTGACTTTGCCGATATTAAGACGATTATGACTGAGCGCGGTTCGGCGCTTATGGGTATCGGTATTGCTACAGGAGAGAATCGTGCTGCGGAAGCGGCAAAGAAAGCGATTATGAGCCCATTGCTGGAAACGTCCATTGACGGCGCACGCGGCGTTATCATGAACATTACAGGCGGCAGTAACCTATCGCTTTATGAAGTCAATGAAGCAGCTGAGATCGTTACATCTGCTTCTGATCCAGACGTGAACATGATCTTCGGCGCTATCATCGATGAAGATTTGAAAGACGAAATTAAAGTTACGGTAATCGCAACAGGTTTCGAGCACAAGCCGTCGCCATCGCGTCATGCAGCAGCTCAGCCTCAAGCCGTGCAACCGGAAACAAGACAATCGACTGCTAGTTCTAACACGGTTAAGCCATTCGGCACAAGCACTGCGTCGAGCGATCAACTCGAAATTCCTGCCTTTTTGCGCAATCGTCCACGCGGCGACCGCTAATATTACGCAACCCGCTCACTTGGCCCAGCCGAGCGAGCGGTTTTTTTGTTTTCTAGATATTGCGGTGCCAATTCTATCGACAAACTGGCTGTAAGAGTATATATGTTCTTACTGATAAAGAGTAGCTTATGTTTGTACGCCGTAAGAGCACATATGAACTTACAGAGAAAAAGCGCGTGAATTCTACTCGAAATACCTAGTTTTAAAGGTGTATTAGTGGTTATTAAACAATCATAGAAAGCAAAACTCAAGGTTGTATCTCGAAATTGTATATAGTAAAATTATACAAATAAGTCGTTAGCAGTGAAGAACACCGCTTTCTTGGGACGAATTTTTCGTCCTGTAGAAGCGGTGTTTATTTTTTAGAGAGGTGTTGAAGTGCCATGACAGATTTTCAAAATAGCTATGACTCGTGGATTGCAAAGTGCTTGAAGGAGAAAATAGGTGAGGACAGAAGATGACTTGGCCATGAACATGGGTATGCTGAAAAGTTATTTTTGGAGAAGGTTTGGTTCCCTGTATTTTATCATTTTGATAGCTTAAATCCTGAGTTTGATGTTGAAGACTATATTGATGGGAAGCGGTATTTGGATTTCGCCTACATCCGAGATTCACTTCGTCTTGCAATTGAGATTGATGGGTATAAACAACATGCTTCACATGCAACTCGCGCTMAATTTGCTGACTCGTTAATGAGACAAAATCATCTCGTACTTGACGGATGGCGCATATTAAGATTTTCGTTTGATCATATCAATGATAAACCGAGAATGTGCCAGCAGGCTATTCAACAGTTTTTGGGCAATTATTCCGGAGGAACAACAGCCATACTTGATGGAGTTAATATATTTGAAGCTGAGGTCATTCGTCTAGGATTTCGACTCCAACGTAGCATACGTGTTGCAGATGTATGTGCGAAGATGGAGTTGAACACAAGGAATTCACGAAAATTACTTCGTTCGATGTTGGACAAGCAGCAACTAGTTCACTCCGGTGTGGGGCAAGTAAGGATACGATCATATAGAGTAATCTCTGCATTAATGCTCGACAAAAAAGGATTGCCTTTTCCATAAGTCGATTGTTCCGTGCCGCATGATCACCGTAAGAGCGTATGTGCACTTACGGAGCGAACACAATGGTTACTCATGAGCTGTAAGAACCTATGTGCTCTTACAAAGGTCTTATTGCCTAATCAGCCCATAATATCAACCTCTGCCACCTCTATTTGCCTACGTATTCACTCGCGGATTTTATATACATACTCGACAAAAAAAGATATGTCATGACGTCATGAATAGACAGACTTTGAAATACAATTTTTATATACTAGTGTCAATCGTTCTCTAGGGCGCCAGCTGCAAGGTATGGCAGGAAGGTGGCCAATCTCTACATGTATGTCGATATTATGTTTCTGCGTGAGCTTCTTGTCGATGGTGCTATCTTGCTGACGACGGCCTGGGTTCGGCACCTGAAGCCCCGCCACTGGCGCATCCTTCTAGCTGCTGCTGTCGGAGGCTGCTATGTCATCTTGATGTTTTACCCCCAGCTTAGCTTCATGTTTACGCTTGGCGTCAAGGTCGCGATGTCACTCGTTATGGTGTGGATTGCTTTTGGCTTTGCGACGGTACAACATTATTTGCGCACTGTCGCTGCCTTCTATGCAGTCAACTTTATAGCAGCGGGTGCGATATTAGGTATCTATTATTTACTTATGCAGGGCTCTGGGGAAGTATGGAGGACGATCACATTTGTTAGCGGAAGCATGCATGTTGAGTTGAAAATGGGACTTTTTTATTTTATTGCTGCGTTTTGTATCGGTCTGTATATATACCGTACCGTATTGACGCAAAAACGAGAACGGGAGCTGGTGCATACCCATTTGGCTGCTGTAACGATTACAATCGGTGAACGAACGGAAACCTGTGTCGGCCTTATCGATACAGGCAATCAGCTGTATGATCCGCTTACCCGAACGCCGGTTATGGTGATGGAAGCGTCGGTTTGGGAAGCGGATTTGCCTCCTGCGTGGATGAACAGCATTCGCAGCTCCCATGTCGATCGGCTCGTAGCCGGTATGGACAGTCAGCCTTTTGTTTGGCAAGATCGGCTTCGTCTCGTTCCGTATCGAGGCGTCAATCGCGGATCGCAATTCATGCTTGCGCTTAAACCGGATCATGTTGAAGTGAACAGGGAAGGACAAGTTTTTGAAACAAGTAAGGTGCTCATCGGACTTGACGGCGGAAAGTTAGCATCTGATGGGGCTTATCAAGCGATCATTCATCCGTCAATGGTTAGAGAATAACGATCGCAAGCTAGCTCATACAATCGGGGAGGGATGGGCCCAATGCTCGTCAAGTGGAAATTGATCCTGCAGTTATACTATTATCGTGTTTTATTTTTATTCGGACTAAAAAGCGATGAGATTTATTATATCGGTGGCAGTGAAGCGCTTCCGCCTCCCTTGACGCGCGAGGAAGAAGAGTATTTGTTAGAGAAGCTGCCTAGCGGCGACTCTGCGATTCGAGCGATGCTGATCGAGCGCAACCTTAGGCTCGTTGTGTATATCGCCCGTAAATTCGAGAATACCGGTATTCATATCGAGGACTTGGTGTCGATCGGCGCTATTGGCCTAATCAAGGCGGTCAACACGTTTGATCCGGAGAAGAAGATCAAACTAGCCACTTATGCATCGCGCTGTATCGAGAATGAAATATTGATGTACTTGCGCCGCAATAGCAAGACGCGCACGGAAGTGTCGTTCGACGAGCCGCTTAATATTGACTGGGACGGCAATGAGCTGCTTTTATCGGACGTTCTCGGGACGGAGAACGATACGATCTACCGTAATATCGAAGAGCAGGTAGACCGCAAGCTGCTTCATAAGGCGCTGGAAAAGCTGTCGGAGCGCGAACGAATTATTATGGAGCTGCGGTTCGGTCTAGCCGATGGCGAGGAGAAAACACAAAAGGATGTTGCCGATCTTCTCGGCATATCGCAATCTTATATTTCTCGACTCGAGAAACGGATAATTAAGCGGCTGCGTAAGGAATTTAACAAAATGGTCTAAATGCAAATCGACATTTGAATGTCGAACGATGTCAGATTAGGAATAAAAAGAGGTCCCGAGGAGATAATGTACAGTAATGTTTCTCCTTGGGAGGTAATCACGTTGACCCGAAATAAAGTCGAGATCTGTGGAGTGGATACCGCGAAACTGCCTGTCCTAACGAATGCCGAAATGCGAGAGCTGTTTACGGCATTGCAAACCCGCAACGAGTGGGCAGCAAGAGAGAAATTGGTTAACGGCAATTTGAGGCTTGTTCTCAGCGTCATACAACGGTTTAACAATAGGGGAGAATTTGTGGACGACTTGTTCCAAGTCGGCTGCATCGGACTTATGAAGGCGATTGATAATTTCGATCTTGGCCAGAACGTCAAATTTTCCACCTATGCCGTACCGATGATTATCGGTGAAATTCGCCGTTACTTGCGTGACAACAATCCGATTCGCGTGTCGCGCAGCCTTCGAGATATTGCCTATAAGGCGCTTCAGGTAAGGGACAGCCTGACGAACAAAAATAGTCGCGAGCCGACGATTTTTGAAATATCCGAAGCGCTGAATGTGCCGAAAGAGGATGTTGTATTCGCGCTTGACGCGATTCAAGATCCGGTATCGCTGTTCGAGCCGATCTACCACGACGGCGGCGATCCGATCTATGTGATGGATCAGATTAGCGATGATCGTAATAAGGATGTATCGTGGATCGAGGAGATCGCGCTGCGTGAAGCGATGCACAAGTTGAATGACAGGGAGAAGATGATCCTGTCGATGCGGTTCTTCGAAGGCAAGACGCAAATGGAAGTTGCCGACGAGATCGGCATATCGCAGGCACAGGTATCGAGGCTTGAGAAGTCGGCGATTCAACAAATGCAGAAGCATGTTAAAACGTGAACAAACGAGCCTGCTCGGGGATATAACTCCCGGCAGGCTCTTTCCAATTCAAGATATCCCGATCATCCACCAAGTCATACCGGCCATCACGAGGCAAAGCGGACTATACACATACGTATCAAGTCGTCCGAAAGGAGAGTTGCGGTACCTTTTGAATAAGCCTAGGTAATGAAATTCCCCGATCGCTCGAATAGCGAACACGATTGCGAGTGCCCATGCCGCCAGTTGCGGAAGCTGCTGAGGACCTATGACGGGAATGAGATTCGCATACATGAGAATAAGCAGAGCTGCTGCCCAGAACAGGACGATGACGGCTCCGATCTCGAAGCGTCCAGGCTTGAATAGCGGCCGACCGCTGCCGTCCCCGCGCGATGGCAAAGCAATTGCCATTCCTTTGCGGCCTCCCAACATCCAATACAGATGAACAGCCCCGATTGCGATCAACAATACACTTACAATGCTGGCAAGAATTGCTTGCATAACGATCACTCCTTCACTAATGATCCGAATCAATCCCAACAAAAGCCAAGAGGAAATCAGCCTGCTCTTCAGCATGATCCTTCGTAATCGTATGAAACTTATTGCGTTCGTACCAGCCAAGATAATAGCTGTACACAAGCTCTGAACTCCGCACTGCCGCCTCTTGCGTTAGTCCGCAGCGAATAAGCAGCTCGCTCATGTACCGAAGTCGTTGCTGTTCCAAATGATGAAGCATTGTACGATAAGAATCCTCGGTTTCTCCCAGCTTACGGAGGTAAAACTGGAAATCACCGCCGCCGTTGAAGCTGAACATCGTAATCATAAGCTCTCGTGCTTGTCTTTGCGGAGGCAGCGACGCCAGTGCCGTATTTCTTGTGATAACGGACGTAGTTGCCCTCTCATGCCACTCGGCGATTATTCGGCTGACATATTGCGAACGGTCTTTAAAATACCAATAGAAGCTCGTTTTGCTGCTTCCCAGCTGTCTCGCGAGCTTCTCGACGACTAGCGCCGACTCGCCTCCTTCCGCGAATTTATCGATACCTAACACAATCCAATCTAGTTCTGATGCGATTTTCTTTGGCATGTTGATGAGTCGGCCTCCCACCGCTTATTGTACGTTATCGTACAATAAATATATCGCATTCATCACCGTATGGAAATATTTGTATCTCCAGGGGCTCGTTTTTTTGCACCAGCAGGACATTTTGGGCATTTGGCTCATATAGTAATAAGAAGACGGTTCRGACGACAAATCCGCTGGAAAAGTGGTGATTGATAGTGAAAATATCTGATTTTCAGACGAAGGACGTTATTAATATAGTGGATGGGAAGAAGCTGGGGCATATATCTGATCTGGAGCTTGATTTGCGCCAGGGACGTATCAATTCTATTGTTGTTCCGCAGTTTACGAAGTTTTTCGGCGTGTTCGGCGGCGGAGGTACGGAGGTTGTCATTCCATGGCGCAATATCGTGAAGATAGGCGCAGACGTCGTGCTTGTTCGTATGGACGACACGAAATCATTGCGAGCAGACGAGGATGATTTGCACGCTCGCTCATAAGGCTGTAAACTGGGCATAAGCGTGATTTATAGCACATATGGCGAATGATAGCGAAATGAAGTATCCTTTGCTGACAGAGGTGACGGACAGATGGAAGCGTTTATGGAAGATCATTCGRCGAAGGGACCTTCGCTTTTTTTGTTGTCTGAATGGAATAGCGATAATTCGAACTTAACGGCAGGTTTCACCGGTCGTAACGGCGGCGTGAGCGGCGGGCAGTGGCATTCGCTTAATGTTGGGCTGCATGTTGGCGATGATGCAGCTGATGTTGTCGCTAATCGGCAGCGGCTAGCAGCGGCCATTGATTGGCCGTTCGAAGCTTGGACTTGTGCTGATCAAGTGCATGGCAACAAGGTATACAAGGTAACTGCTGCAGATAAGGGCAAAGGCAGCTTGTCGCTTGATGATGTAATTAAAGGCTGCGACGCGATTATTACGAATGAACCGAACGTGCTGCTGACCTCGTTTTACGCCGATTGCGTACCGCTATACTTCTATGATCCCGAGCATCAGGCGATAGCGCTCGCTCATGCCGGCTGGAGAGGGACCGTGCAGGGAATTGCCGAGGAAACAATCGCAGCTATGGAGAAGGAGTATGGAACGAAGCGAGAGAAGCTTAAAGCAGCAATTGGACCGGCGATTGACAGCTGCTGCTATGAGGTGGACGGCGTCGTGATCGACCATGTCGAGCGTCTTATTGAGTCGCTCGAGCTTAGCTCTGAACATGCTCAAATCGTTCTACAAAAAAGCGATAACAGCAAAGCGCACATAAACTTGAAAGAAATAAACCGACAGATTATGATAAAAGCAGGAATTTTGCCGATCCATATCGAATTAACAAAGTGGTGCACGGGCTGCAGACGGGATTTATTTTTTTCCCATCGTATGGAGAACGGCTTAACCGGCCGTATGGCCAGTTGGATCGGCATTCGTGAAAGGTGAGGCGTAATGAGTCATTTATCGGAACGGATCAAGGATGTAGAGCTGCGAATCGAACAGGCATGCCTGAGATCAGGGCGCAGCAAGGAAGAAATCAACGTTATTGCAGTCACGAAATACGTATCCACGGAAACGACACTTGCTGCCGTTAAGCTCGGTCTAGAGCATCTAGGCGAGAATCGATGGCAAAATGCGCGTGACAAGTGGGAGGCGCTGGAAGGCGAAGCCGAGATAGGCAGCATCAGCAAGCCGACCTGGCACTACATCGGATCACTGCAGACGAACAAAGCGAAGGACGTTGTCGGAAAGTTTACATACATTCATTCGCTGGACAGGCTGTCGCTTGCGCAAGCGATCGACAAACAAGCTGCCCAGCTAGGCATCATCGTACCTTGCTTCATTCAAGTTAACGTGTCAGGCGAAGACTCGAAGCATGGGCTTTCGCCGGATCAGCTGTACGAATTCGTGGATGAGCTGACAAAGCTTTCGTCGATAAAGCCAATCGGGCTTATGACGATGGCGCCTTTCGAAGCAGAATCCGAAGAGACAAGACCTGTATTCAAAGCGTTAAGAGAGCTGCGAGACGCACTGCACGAGCGCGCTCAAGCAATGAATACGACTAACACGATTACGGAATTATCGATGGGGATGTCCAACGACTTCGAGGTGGCGATAGAAGAAGGAGCAACATGGATCCGCTTAGGCACCGTACTAATAGGTAAAGAGGAGGAATGAGTAATGAGCGTCATGAATCGATTTATGAATTTTCTTGGCTTGCAGGAGGAAGAGGAAGTTGTAGAGCGTGAGAGAATACCGCAGGTGGATGAACAAGAACCTGAAACCTCGCCCTTCGAGACACGTAAAAATACGAAGAGCAATAACGTCGTCAGCATCCATTCGCAGAAAAATGTAAGAGTCGTGCTTAGCGAGCCGCGTTCCTATGACGAAGCGCAGGAAATTGCCGACCATTTGCGTTCGCGCAGGGCCGTCATTGTGAATTTGCAACGCGTTCGGACAGACCTAGCCGTGCGCATTGTTGATTTCCTTAGCGGCACAGTGTACGCTTTAAGCGGCAACATCTCTAAGCTTGGGCCTAATATTTTTCTATGCACGCCGGAATCCGTAGAGATTCAAGGTGCGATAACGGAGATGTTGGCGGAGGAGAACGACTACACTAAAATGAGGTGACCACACAATTTATGAGCGCTGCAGGATTAATTGGAACAATAATCAGCATATACAGCTTCTTGATTATCGGATATGTGCTGTTGTCTTGGTTGCCTAACGCTCGCGAGAGCTTTATCGGCGTATTCTTGGGCAAGCTAGTCGAGCCATACCTTGGTATATTCAGAAGATTTATTCCGCCTATCGGCGGTATGCTAGATATATCGCCAATCGTTGCGATCTTCGCCCTTCGTTTCATCGGGCTTGGACTGACGGCCGTTGTCGATTTTATCTTAGGCATCTTTTAGTAAGGGAATGACTTGTGATGAAGCAAGCCATATATAATCATTTTCACCCCGACGAGAAAGCTTTCGTCGATCGGGCGTTGGAATGGGTTGAGCGGTCCGCACAGCAGCATGAGCTGAAGCGGACCGATTTTTTGGACCCAAGGCAGATTGAAATCGTTACGATGCTCGCCAATCGGAATGCCGACGTAGCTATTCGGTTCGAGGGCGGGTATCCGGAAGCGGAACGGAAACGTGCCATTATCGGCCCGGATTATCGGGATTTGGACAGCGAGGAAGCGGGCGTATCCGTATTAGCTGTCAACAGTCCTGCCGGGACGCAGCATGAGCTTGACCATGGCGATTACTTAGGCGCGCTGCTTGGGTTAGGCATTAAACGTGACCGAATCGGCGATATTCATGTACATGAGGACTTTAGTCATATTATCGTTATGGATGAGATTGCCGATTACTTGAATATACACTTGCGTCAAGTGCATCGAGTTAGCGTGTTGACTGATGTGCTTCCATTGTCCGAGCTTAGCACAGTAATACCGAAGCTTGAGGAAATGAGCTTGTCTGTTGCTTCAATGAGACTGGACGGCATTGCAAGCGATGTGTACCGGATTAGCCGTTCCAAGATCGTCGATCCAATAAGGGCAGGCAGATGCAGAGTGAATTGGAAGGCGGAAGAGGATCCGTCGGAGTCGCTTAAGCAAGGCGATGTCGTTTCTTTCAAGGGGCTAGGCAGATTCAAAGTGCTTGAAGTCGACGGTGTGACAAAAAAGGGCAGAATTCGCGTTAAAATTGGCAAATTTATTTAACGGATTGCAGGAATTCAGTCGTCGCTGTCGAAAATGTTCTCAACAAAGGTACAAGCCGGATGCCAGCAATACAAATACCTTGAGGAGGTGCGCCAATGCCGTTAACGCCATTGGACATACATAACAAAGAGTTTGGACGCAGATTACGCGGCTATGACGAGGATGAAGTAAATGAATTTCTTGATCAGGTCATTAAGGACTACGAATCGATCATTCGTGAAAATAAAGAGCTGCAAAATCAAATTCTGAATGTTCAAGAGAAACTAAATCATTTTACGAACATTGAGGAAACGTTAAGCAAGACGATTATCGTAGCGCAGGAAGCTGCGGACGAGGTTCGCAACAATGCGAAGAAGGAAGCGCAGCTCATAATCAAGGAAGCGGAGAAGAACGCCGACCGGATTATTAATGAGTCTCTGTCCAAGTCGCGCAAAGTATCACTGGAGGTAGAGGAGCTCAAGAAGCAAGCTTCGATCTACCGCGCACGTTTCCGTACGCTGGTTGAAGCTCAGCTCGAGCTGCTTAGCCAAGACGGCTGGGATACGCTGGACTCGCAGTCCAGACATGCTGAGATCGAGCTGCAACGCGGATAATCGAACAGATAATTGGGCAGCTTAACATTTGACAATAGGCTGTCCGATACGCTATAACTATTAGTAATTGTTATGTTCTAACTTCGTTGACGAGAAAGAGTACGCTTGTCTACCATTCCTCAGAGAGCCGGCGATTGCTGAAAGTCCGGCGAGTGGTCCATGCGGAAAATCATCTCCGAGAAGCGATGCTGAAGTGTGCAGTAAGCATCGACGGCTGTCCCCCGTTATAGGGAACGCGAATGATACGTTCGCGACTAAGGTGCCGCATGATAAGCACGGTCTATAATATAGGCTGCGCTATAATCGGCTTGTCCTAGGCTATACGGGGCAAGAGCGGAACAAGGGTGGTAACGCGAGCAAGCCTCGTCCCTTTTTTACAGGGGACGGGGCTTTATTTTTTTATTAACAGGGTTGACCGAGAGGGAGATGAAGCTATGCAACGCGTAGATGTGAAAGAACGCGCCCGCAGCCGTGAGCTGCGCGTACTGAATCAATGGAAAGAGAACGATACGTTCAAGCAATCGGTTGCGAATCGTGAAGGGAAACCGAATTTCGTATTTTATGAAGGACCGCCAACCGCGAACGGAGCGCCGCATATCGGACACGTGCTTGGACGCGTTATCAAAGATTTTATTTGCCGCTATAAGACGATGGCAGGTTATCGCGTCATTCGTAAAGCTGGCTGGGATACGCACGGCTTGCCGGTCGAGCTTGGCGTCGAGAAGCAGCTAGGCATCTCCGGTAAACAGGAAATCGAAAATTACGGCGTAGAAGAATTCGTCAAGAAGTGCAAAGCGAGCGTATTCGAATACGAGAAGCAATGGCGCGAGCTGACTGAAGCAATCGCCTATTGGACCGATCTCGACAATCCATACATCACGCTGAAGAACGAGTACATCGAGAGCGTGTGGCATATCCTCTCCAATATCCACGGCAAAGGTTTGCTGTATCGCGGTCACCGCGTCAGCCCTTATTGCCCGGATTGCCAAACGACGCTAAGCTCTCATGAGGTAGCGCAGGGCTACGAGGATGTGAAGGATTTAAGCGCGACTGTGAAGTTCAAGCTGGAGACGTCGGGTGAGTATGTGCTGGCTTGGACGACAACGCCATGGACGCTGCCCGCGAACGTGGCGCTTGCCGTTAACCCTGAGCTGAATTATATTCGCGCATCGAAGAACGGCGAAGTGTATATCGTTGCTGAGGCATTGGCTGAGAAGGTATTGAAAGAGGACTACGAGACGCTGTCGGTCGTGAAGGGCGCTGAGCTTGTCGGTCAACGCTACACGCCGCCATTCGGATACGTGCCTGTCGAGCACGGCCATATCGTTATCGCAGGCGACTTCGTCAGCGATTCGAGCGGTACGGGTATCGTTCATATCGCTCCGGCTCACGGCGATGACGACTACAAAGTATCACGCGAAAACAACATCAGCATGCTGAATGTCGTTGATCTTGCAGGACGTTATGTTGCAGAAGTGACAGACTTTGCGGGACGGTTCGTGAAGGATCCTGAGCTTGATATCGACATCGTGAAGTCGCTTAGCGAACGCGGCTTGCTCTACAGTAAGGAGCGCTATGAGCACAGCTATCCATTCTGCTGGCGCTGCAAAACGCCGCTTATCTATTATGCGATGGAAAGCTGGTTCATTAAGACGACTGCGGTGAAGGATCAATTGATCGCGAACAACAATAGCGTTGACTGGTACCCGGGCCATATCCGTGAAGGACGCTTCGGCAAGTTCCTCGAAGATTTGGTAGACTGGAACATCAGCCGGAACCGTTATTGGGGAACGCCGCTTAACGTATGGGTATGCGAAGCTACCGGCAAGGAATATGCGCCGAGCAGCATTGCCGATCTTCGTGAAATGGCTGTAGGCTTTGTTCCTGAAGACATTGAATTGCACAAGCCGTATGTGGACGACATCAAGCTGAAATCGCCATTCGCGGAAGGCGCTGTGATGACGCGCACGCCGGAAGTAATCGACGTGTGGTTCGACAGCGGATCGATGCCGTTCGCGCAGCAGCATCACCCGTTCGAGAATGAGCAGCAGTTCGCCGACCAATACCCGGCTGACATCATCTGCGAAGGCATCGACCAAACGCGAGGCTGGTTCTACAGCTTGCTTGCGGTGTCGACGCTGTACAACGGCAAAGCGCCATATAAAGCTGTCATCTCGACAGGACATATTCTTGACGAGAACGGCCAGAAGATGTCCAAGTCGAAAGGCAATGTAATCGACCCTTGGGAAATCATCAACGAATACGGAACGGACGCCTTCCGCTGGGCGTTGCTTGCAGACAGCGCGCCATGGAATAGCAAACGCTTCTCCAAAGGCATCGTTGGCGAAGCGAAGTCTAAGGTCATTGACACCATTGTTAATACACATGCATTCTATGCGCTGTATGCATCGATCGACGGCTTTGATCCTGCGGCACATCCGGTGAAGGCTTCGACGAATAAGCTTGACCGCTGGGTTGTTTCAAGGTTGAACAGCTTGATTCGCACGGTTAACAAAGGTCTTGAAGTCAACGACTTCCTTAACCCTGCCAAAGCGATCGAAACGTTCGTCGATGAGCTTAGCAACTGGTACATCCGCCGTTCACGCGACCGCTTCTGGGGCAGCGGCTTGTCGGAAGACAAAGTAGCCGCTTATCAAACGCTACAGAGCGTACTGTTGATTTTGTCCCGTGTCATCGCGCCTTATGCTCCTTTGCTGGCGGAAGACGTATACGGCAACCTTGGCGGCAGCGGCAGCGTTCATCTGGCCGACTACCCGCAAGCAGATGAATCCGCTATCGATGAAACGCTGGAGCGAGATATGGAGAGCGCGAAACAGATTGTTGAACTTGCTCGCAACGTTCGTAACGAAACGGGTATCAAGACGCGTCAGCCTTTGTCGGAATTGATCGTTTCACTCGATCGGGACTTCGACGTGGCAGGCTACGAGGACATCGTGAAGGACGAAATCAACGTGAAGACGATTACGATCCAAAACACGGACAGCGGATTCGTTGACTTCGCCTTCAAGCTTAATCTGAAGGTTGCCGGCAAGAAATTCGGCAAGTATGTCGGTCCTATCCAGGCTTACCTGAAAGGATTGGCTGCTGAACAGACGAGAGCCGTTGTTGGCGAAGGAAGCTTGGTGTTCACCAGCGCCGAAGGCGAGGCCCTGACGATTACGATCGATGAGCTGCTTGTTGAGAAGCAAGCGAAGTCTGGTTTCGCATCAGCATCGGGAGGCGGCGTTACTGTCGCATTGAATACGGACATTACGCCTGAGCTTGAACAAGAGGGCTGGGTACGCGAGGTTATCCGCGCTGTGCAAGATACGCGTAAGAAGCTTGATCTGCCGATCGAGAAGCGCATCGATTTGGTCCTTTCTGTTGATGCAGAGCTGCAAGCTGCATTGACAACATTCGATGACGTGCTGCGCGACAACGTTCTGATTCAAACGGTTTCGTATGAGGAAGCGGCGGAGATGGAACGTGTAACGCTGGGAGAAAAGCAAGTTGGGATTTTCATCAAAGGTTAAGGTTATCCTAAGAGAAGCATGACATGCGAAGAACGAGCGCCGCAGCTTGGCGGCCGCTGCCTTAAGCAGTGAAGGAAGCCTGCTTGATCGCAGCGGTTGCGGCCAAGCAGGCCTCGTTTTTTATATGCGTTGAAAAGTTGAATTTGGTGTAATCAATTATAAAACCTAATTCAAACGCAGCTTAATGCTTGCCAGAAATGGAGGCTTCTCTTGAAACCAACTAACGATGATACAGCCCAACAGGCGGAAGATTTGAATGAAGTTCAATCGTCCTTAAGCAGACTGGATAAGCGGCTTCAACATATTGCATCGGAGATGGAGCGAACGCATATCGCCGATTATGTGGATCTGCTGAACCGCCCGATAAAGCTTATATGGCGCAATCTGCTTGCCGGTACCGCTAGAGGCGTCGGCATCGCGATCGGCTTTACTTTTTTTGCGGCAACGATTCTTTATGTGCTTCGAATATTAGGGGCGCTGAACTTACCGATTATCGGCGATTACATAGCAGACATCGTACGAATAGTACAAATTCAGCTTGAAGGCAAAACTTATTGAAGTGCGTCGGATTCATCCGGATTTTCAAGACCATGGTCGCCTTCACCGGTATCCAGATAACGGTTGTATTCCCGGTTGCGCACAACAGATAGATGCCGTCCGGTTATATCGGTAGCAAGGAAGCTTTCAATCGATTCGACGTAACCGTCGTTTTCTTCTGCTTCGATGCCAACGTGGTCGTAGTCGGCGACATCGCGATTCTCGGAAAACGCGGGCGAATCGGCATTGCCCCATTGCTCGACGATCTGCCAGGCGTCTTCGCCGTCGAAGCCGTTATAGCCATCCTCATGCTCGTCCATGCTTGTTCTGCCGAATGGATGATTTAGAAGCGTTTCTTCGGCAGGACGCGTATGCGACAGCTGCTGGCGAGGTGCGTGCTCGATACTATAGAGCGTATCAGGCGCAGCCTCCAATCGTTCATAAGGAATCGGTTGGCCGGATGCCTTGCATATGCCATACGTTCCATTTTCCATGGCGGCAAGGGCAGCATCGATTCGTTCGATATGAAGCTCTTCTTGTTCATGGAGGGCAATATCCTTCTCGCGTTCATACAGCTCGGTAGCCGTATCGCCAGGGTGATTGTCGATCGGCGACAGTTCGCCTGTATCGTCGCGAAGGGAAGAGCCTAGCCCGTAATGATCGTTTCGCGACAGTCGAGTCTCGATCTCGCGACGTTCATCCTCAAGTCTTATACGCAGCAGCGCAAGCTGGGCGCTTGTTAAGGTTGACATGATCAAAGCACCGTCCTTTGTTGTTGTGAACATAATTGCTTCATTAGCTTTTGCCGCTTGGCCTATTTTCAGTATGGACTTCGATGGAAGCCGGATGCTGGGCTTCAGCAGCTTGCTAGCTCTTGTCGGCGGCATTATGCTACAATAATTTGGATGACCTAAGAATCAGCTTCACAGAAAAATTAGGAGTGATAAGATGCGCTTTTACTTTTATTGGATTGCGGTGGTTGTGTTTGTACTTGATTACGTAACGAAAAAAATCATTGCAACTCAGTTGGAGATTGCCGAACAGATCAGCGTCATCGGCAACTTCTTCCTCATTACTTCGCATCGCAATCGCGGCGCTGCATTCGGTATTTTACAGGAGCAACGAGTGTTTTTTATCATCATTACGGTCGTCATATTAACGGGCATCATATGGTACATTCAAGCGATGCGCAAGTCGTCCAAGCCATGGCTGTTAACAGGTCTTGGTCTCGTTCTTGGCGGAGCGCTGGGCAATTTTATCGATCGTGTACGCTTTGGCGAGGTTGTGGACTTTTTTCAGTTCAACTTCGGTTCGTACGAATTCCCAATCTTTAATGTAGCTGATTCAGGAATCGTGGTCGGTGTGATATTGATCCTGATCGATACATTGCTGACAGCCCGCGACGAGAAAAAAACGATGAACAACGGAGAGGACAAGGAATCTAACGAACATGAGCAACAGCCAGTTTAATGAAGAGACGTTGGAATGGATCGTAGCGCCTGAGCAATCGGGCGAGCGAATCGATAAGTATATAACGGAAAGCATAGATTCAGAAGGCATATCGCGTACGCAAGTTCAGGAATGGATTAAGTCGGGGGCTGCAGTCGTTGACGGGGTGACGGTTAAAGCGAATTTTAAAGTAGCGGAAGGCAACGTCGTTCAGTTGCAAATTCCAGAACCCGAAGACGCGGCAATTGTACCGGAAAATATCCCGCTTGACGTTTTGTACGAGGACTCTGACGTGATCGTAGTGAATAAGCCGAGAGGCATGGTCGTGCATCCTGCAGTCGGTCATTCCTCGGGAACGTTAGTCAATGCGCTTATGTACCATTGCAAAGACTTGTCGGGCATTAACGGAGTCGTTCGACCGGGTATCGTGCATCGCATTGACAAGGACACAACCGGACTGCTTATGGCAGCCAAAAACGATCTCGCCCATGTGTCACTTGCTCAGCAATTGAAGGAGCATACCGTAACACGCAAATACATTGCGCTTGTACATGGAAATCTGCAGCATGATCAGGGAACGATTGACGCGCCAATAGGCCGCGATTCTCGTGACCGCAAGCTGTTCACGGTAACCGATCATAACAGCAGGCATGCGGTAACGCATTTTGTCGTGTTAGAAAGAATCGGATTCGATTATACGTTGGTTGAGCTGCAGCTTGAGACGGGACGCACTCACCAGATTCGCGTTCATATGAAATATATCGGACATCCGCTTGCAGGCGATCCGGTATATGGCCGCAATAAGACGGTTGCCTTGAACGGACAAGCGCTTCATGCGGCGCAGCTTGGTTTCACGCATCCGCGTACTGGCGAGCGATTGGATTTCGAAGTACCTATACCGGCGGATATGGAGCATGTGTTGAATAGTCTGCGTTTGCGATAAAGCCAAGCTTGAAGCGTAATAGTGCAAACTTTTCGCTACATTCTTCATTATTTGATAGCAAGAAGTACGATATTCTATTGATATCATCGAGCTAAAAATATGAAGGATAGGTGACACCATACAATGACTTCCATTAATCAGAACTATTTGGAGCTGCAGGGCAGCTACTTGTTCTCCGAAATTGCAAAACGCCGTACGAAATTCATTCAAGAAAACCCGAACGCTGAGATTATCAGCTTAGGCATTGGCGACGTTACGCGCGGCTTGCCTGACGCGGTATTGAAAGCGATGCATAGCGCAGTGGACGAGCTTGCTGCCCCTGGTTCTTTCCGCGGGTACGGTCCAGAGCAAGGTTATGATTTCCTTATTAATGCGATTATCGAGAACGACTACAAAGCTCGCGGCATCGACATTGCTACGAACGAAGTGTTCGTTAGCGATGGCTCGAAATGCGACGTGGGCAACATTCAGGAAATCTTTAGCGACAACAGCATTGTTGCCGTACAAGACCCTGTATATCCGGTATACGTTGATACGAACGTTATGGCTGGCCGCTCCGGCAAGTACAACCAAGAGACGAAGCGTTATGAGAATATCGCTTACCTGGAATGCACATCCGAGAACAACTTCAAGCCAAGCTTGCCTGACCGCAAGGTAGACATCATTTACCTGTGCTATCCGAATAACCCGACAGGCATGACGCTGACGAAGGAAGAGCTTAAAGTCTGGGTTGACTACGCGAAAGCGAACAACTGCATCATCCTTTACGATTCGGCATACGAAGCGTTCATCCAAGAAGAGGACGTTCCGCACAGCATTTATGAAATTGAAGGCGCTAAGGAAGTAGCAATCGAATTCCGCAGCTTCTCGAAGACAGCTGGCTTCACAGGCGTACGCTGCGCGTACACGGTTGTGCCTCGTGAACTGAAAGGCCTCGACGCAGCAGGCAACGAAGTGCTCATTAACGATCTGTGGAATCGTCGTCACACGACGAAGTTCAACGGTGTATCGTACGTTACGCAACGCGGCGCTGCTGCGATCTATTCGGAAGAGGGCAAGGAGCAAATCAAAGCGCTTGTCGATTACTACATGACGAACGCGGGCATTATCCGTGACGGCCTTGCTTCGATCGGGTTGGAAGTGTTCGGCGGCGTTAACGCTCCGTACATTTGGCTCAAGACGCCGGGCGGCATGGATTCCTGGTCCTTCTTCGACAAGCTGCTTTCCGAAGCGAACATCGTGGGTACGCCAGGTGTAGGCTTCGGCCAAAGCGGTCAAGGCTACTTCCGTCTTACAGCATTCGGCAGCCGTGAAAATACAGAAAAAGCAGTCGATCGTATCCGTAAGTTAAGCCTGTAATAGGAAACGCTGCTCTTGCATAGTCGTGCGGGTTAGAAGCACACTATTTATCAACGGAAATAGTCCAACATCGCTTGACAAGTTTTGTCGAACGTGGGATAATTCTTTTGATAAACGGCAGTACCTTTAACTCAGTCCCGAGAGGCTGGCAAGGTAGCGTGAATAACAGGCCGATCAACAGATAACGGTAGGACATCCCATGACAGCGCCCTCTGTGACGAGGGCGCTCAGGGCATGACCCTCTATCTTTTGACGACTGATCACAAAGCTCCTTGCGAATATACGCAAGGAGCTTTTGTTTTGCCAGGGCAGCAAGAAACAAGGCTTGATTGACGGATCAGGGAGGCGGCGCGGAAGTGGCGGAAGAAGAGCACTTAATCATCATGGATGAAACGGCAATTCGCCGGGCATTGACGCGGATTGCTCACGAGATCGTGGAGAAAAACAAAGGGATCGACAACTGCATCATTGTAGGCATAAGGACGAGAGGCATCTACTTGGCTCGAAGGATTGCGGATCGAATCAAGGAAATCGAGGGTAAGCCGCTGCCGGTAAGCGAACTTGATATTACCCGCTACCGCGACGATCGCTCCAAAGCAGTGCTGACTTCGGATATAGAAGTCGCTGCAGGGATCGGCGATACCGAAGTGCTGCCGATCGACGTTCAGGATAAGCGGATCATATTGTTCGACGATGTGCTTTACACGGGAAGAACGATTCGAGCGGCCATGGACGCGCTTATGGATTGCGGGAGGCCGCAAAGCATTCAGCTCGCGGTTCTAGTGGATCGTGGGCATCGAGAACTGCCGATCAGACCTGATTTTGTAGGCAAAAACGTCCCAACCTCGAAGCAAGAGCAAATCGAAGTGTCGCTGACCGAAGTTGATTCGTCCGATCAAGTCATAATAATTCATCAGAGGGGGCAAGCCGGATGACGATGACGAAGCTTAAACAACGCAGTTTGCTCGGTTTGAAAGAGCTCAGCAAAGATGAGATCGAGTCCATACTCGATCGCGCAGCTTATTGGGAGCATCACCCGAATAAAGTTCATAACGCGATGCAAGGAAAGTTCGCGGCTAACATGTTCTTCGAGAACAGCACAAGAACGAGATTCTCGTTCGAAGTTGCCGAGAAGAGATTGGGCGCGGAAGTACTTAACTTCTCTGCCGCCGTATCGAGCGTACAGAAGGGCGAATCGATCTATGATACGGTTCGCACGCTGGAGTCGATGGGGATTGACGCAGGCATCATTCGCCTGAAGCCGATCGGCGTGCTGGCTGACATAGCAACGAAAATCAAAGTGCCGCTCATTAATGCGGGAGACGGCAATAACGAACATCCTACACAAGCGCTGCTCGACATGTACACGATGCGCAAGCAATTCGGCAACTTGAACGGGTTGAACATTGCCATCGTAGGAGATGTCCAGCATAGCCGCGTTGCCCGCTCCAATCTCTGGGCGCTGCAGAAGTTCGGAGCGAATGTTCGCTTCTGCGCACCGGCGAATATGCAAGCGCCTGACCTCGATGCGCCTTACGTATCCATCGACGAAGCGCTGAAATCCGATGTCGTCATGATGCTGAGAGTTCAGCTTGAGCGTCATGAGAGCGGGATGTTGAATTCCGCTGAGAGTTACAGGGAGCAATACGGCTTAACGGTCGAGAGAGCAGCTAAGCTTGCCGAGCATGCGATTATTATGCATCCGGCGCCGATTAACCGAAACGTAGAAATTGATGATGAATTAGTTGAACATCCGCAATCCCGTATTTTCCCGCAAATGGAGAACGGTGTTCCGATTCGAATGGCCGTCGTAGAACGCGCACTTAGCTAACCTAGAGCAGGCAAGAAGGCCAATTAAACCGGAGGGTGGATCTAGCAATGTCATTGTGGATTATTAACGGCAGCATATGGAATGAAGCTTCGGGCAGTTTGGAAACAAAGCATGTGAAGGTTGAGAACGGCAAGATCCAACAGATCGTTGACGGAGCCGAGGCTCCCGATACAGGCAGCGCGGAAGTAATCGACGCGAAGGGCAAGCTCGTATCGGCAGGTCTGATCGATATGCACGTCCATCTTCGCGATCCAGGCTTCGAATACAAAGAAGATATCGCAACGGGTACACGTTCAGCAGCGAAAGGCGGCTTCACAACGATCGCCTGCATGCCGAACACTCGCCCAGTTACAGATACGCCGGAAACGGTGAAATACATTACGAACAAAGCGAAGCAGGAAGGCGTCGTTAATGTGCTTCCATACGCTTCGATTACGAAGAACGAGCTTGGTCGCGAGCTGACGGATTTCGCAGCGCTTAAGGAAGCCGGCGCAATCGGCTTTACGGATGACGGCGTAGGCGTACAGAATGCTCAAATGATGAAGAACGCAATGGCGTTGGCGCAATCGATGAACATGCCGATCATCGCGCACTGCGAAGACGATACGCTTGTCGAAGGCGCTTGGGCGTCCGAAGGCGAGTTCTCCCGCAAGCATGGCTTGAAAGGCATTCCGAACGAGTCCGAAGCGATCCACGTCGGCCGCGACGTGCTTCTTGCTGAAGCAACGGGCGTTCACTATCACGTCTGTCATGTGAGCACCGAGCAATCGGTTCGGCTCATTAGACTGGCGAAGTCGATCGGCGTTCGCGTCACAGCGGAGGTTTGCCCGCATCACTTGATCCTGTCCGATGAAGATATTCCTGGTGTTGACGATGCGAACTGGAAAATGAATCCTCCGCTTCGTACGCCAAGAGACGTTCAAGCGGTCATCGAAGCGCTTGAGGACGGCACGATCGACATGGTCGTAACCGACCATGCGCCGCATAGCGCGGAAGAGAAAGCTCGTCCTGTGCAGCTCGCACCTTTCGGTATCGTCGGCTTCGAGACGGCGTTCCCGCTGCTTTACACGAAATTCGTACAGACAGGCAAGTGGACGCTTGGTTTCCTGCTGCAACGAATGACTTCAGACCCTGCCCGCGTATTCGGTCTGGAATCTGGACGGTTAGAGCAAGGCGCACCTGCGGATATTACCATTATCGATTTGGATAACGAACGTGCGGTTGATCCAAGCACCTTCGCCTCGAAGAGTAACAACACACCGTTCGGAGGCTGGAGGCTTAGCGGCTGGCCGGTAGCTACGATTGTAGCTGGCAAGGTAGCTTGGGCTGAATAACACGTCATTGACCTAATAGCTTAAATGGCAGTAGTCAAGAAGAACGAGCAAGAACATATAGAACGATTCAACACCTGAGGAGTGAATACGGATGCAAGCAAGATTATTGTTGGAAGACGGAACATTGTTTACGGGTCTTTCGTTCGGCGCCGAAGCGCAAATGACGGGCGAGGTTGTTTTTAATACAGGAATTACGGGTTACCAAGAGGTATTGTCCGATCCTTCGTACTGCGGACAGATCGTTACGATGACGTATCCGCTCATCGGCAACTATGGCATTACGCGCGACGAYTTCGAGTCGATTCGTCCTTTCATCCACGGCTTCGTCGTACGTCGCCATGAACCGGTGCCAAGCAACTGGCGCGCGCAATATTCGCTTGGGCAGCTGCTCAAGGAATACGGCATTCCAGGCATTCACGACATCGACACGCGGATGCTTACTCGCAAGCTGCGTCATTACGGCACAATGAAAGGCCTTATCACGACTGGCAACGAGCGCATCGAAGAGCTGGCTGAACGCCTGAATGTGTCGAAGCTGATGACGGATCAAGTAGCACGCACATCAACGAAAAACGTGTTTTCAAGCCCAGGCAACCGCGAGCGTATCGTTCTTGTTGACTTCGGCGCGAAAAGCGGCATCCTGCGCGAGCTGACGCAACGCGGCTGCGACGTAGTTGTTGTTCCGCACAACACGACGGCTGACGAGATTCGTCGCCTTGCTCCGGACGGCATTCAATTATCGAACGGCCCTGGGGATCCGAAAGACGTTCCTTACGCGGTTAAAATGATCTCCGAGCTGCTCGGCGAATTCCCGATCTTCGGCATCTGCCTTGGACATCAATTGTTCGCACTCGCTTGCGGCGCTGATACAACGAAGCTGAAATTCGGCCATCGCGGCGGCAACCACCCGGTGAAAGAGCTTGCTACGAACCGTTGCTACATTACATCGCAGAACCACGGCTACACCGTTCTTGAAGAGTCTATCCAAGGAACGCCGCTAGTTGTTACGCATATCAACAACAATGATCGGACAATCGAAGGCTTGAAGCATAACACCTTCCCAGCTTTCTCGGTGCAATACCATCCGGAAGCGGCGCCAGGTCCATTCGATTCCAGCTATCTGTTCGATGAATTCCTGGAAATGATCCGTACGCACAAAATAACTAACCCACAAAAACGCCGTCAAGCTGTGTTATCGGAGACGTTGAAAGGAGAGCTTCAGTATGCCCAAAAATAATGAACTCAAAAAGATTCTCGTAATCGGCTCCGGCCCGATCGTCATCGGACAAGCGGCGGAATTCGACTACGCAGGTACTCAAGCTTGCCAAGCGCTGAAAGAAGAAGGATATGAGGTTGTCCTTATTAACAGCAACCCGGCTACGATCATGACGGACACGAACATGGCCGACAAAGTATACATCGAACCGATTACGCTTGATTTTGTATCCCAAATCATTCGTCAAGAGCGTCCTGACGGCTTGCTGCCGACACTGGGCGGACAGACCGGCCTTAACATGGCGGTTGAGCTGGCACGCGCCGGCGTTCTCGAACGCGAGAACGTGAAGCTGCTCGGCACGCAGCTTACAGCAATCGAGAAAGCGGAAGATCGCGACTTGTTCCGTGACTTGATGCGCGAGCTGGAACAGCCTGTACCGGACAGCGACATCGTTACGACAGTAGAAGATGCGGTTGCATTCGCTAACTCGATCGGTTATCCGATTATCGTTCGTCCTGCCTACACGCTGGGCGGAACAGGCGGCGGCATCTGCGCGAACGAAGAAGAGCTGCGCGAGATCGTTGCATCGGGTATTCGTTACAGCCCGATCAGCCAATGTCTGATCGAGAAATCGATTGCAGGCATGAAAGAAGTCGAATACGAAGTTATGCGCGACGCCAACGATAACTGTATCGTTGTGTGCAACATGGAGAACTTCGACCCGGTTGGCGTACACACAGGCGATAGTATCGTCGTAGCGCCAAGCCAAACACTGTCCGACCGCGAGTACCAAATGCTTCGCTCGGCATCGCTTAAGATCATTCGCGCTTTGAACATCGAAGGCGGCTGTAAYGTACAGTTCGCGCTTGATCCGCAAAGCTATCAATATTATGTCATCGAAGTTAATCCGCGCGWAAGCCGTTCCTCGGCGCTTGCTTCCAAAGCGACAGGATACCCGATCGCGAAGATGGCAGCTAAGATCGCAGTAGGCTATACGCTTGACGAATTGGTTAACCCGGTAACCGGTCAAACCTACGCTTGCTTCGAGCCAACGCTCGACTATATCGTATCGAAAATTCCGCGCTGGCCGTTCGACAAGTTCGTTAACGCGAACCGTAAGCTCGGCACGCAAATGAAAGCGACTGGCGAAGTTATGGCCATCGGCCGTACTTTCGAAGAGTCGATTCACAAAGCGGTTCGTTCGCTTGAGATCGGTGCACATCGCATCCACCTGAAGGAAGCTTCGTCCCTTGAGGAATCCGTACTCCGTACGCGCCTGGCGAAGCCGGACGACGAGCGTATGTTCCTCGTAGCGGAAGCATTCCGCCGCGGCTATGCTCTGCAAGAAATTCAAGACCTTACGAACATTGACTGGTGGTTCTTGGATAAAATCCAATCGATCGTCKCCTTCGAGGATCGTATGCGCAGCGAATCGACGCTTTCGTACCCGACTTTGTATGAAGCGAAGCGCAAAGGCTTCACGGACCGTTCCATTGCCGAAATTCGCCGTGAAGGATTCCCGAACGGCAGCCATACGACGGAAGAAGACGTTCGCGCATTCCGTTTGCAGCACAACCTTAAGCCTGTATACAAAATGGTAGATACGTGCGCGGCGGAATTCGAAGCTACAACGCCGTACTACTACTCGACATATGAAGTAGAGAACGAAGTAACGGAAACGTCCAAGCAGAAGGTGCTTGTACTCGGCTCTGGTCCGATCCGTATCGGCCAAGGCATCGAGTTCGACTACTCGACGGTACATGCTGTATGGGCTATTCAGAAAGCTGGCTACGAAGCAGTCATTATCAACAACAATCCGGAGACAGTATCCACAGACTTCAGTACATCCGACCGACTGTACTTCGAGCCGCTGTTCTTCGAAGACGTCATGAACGTCATTGAACAAGAGAAGCCAATCGGCGTTATCGTTCAATTCGGCGGTCAGACTGCAATCAACCTTGCGGCTCCGCTCGTTAAAGCAGGGATTCGCATTCTGGGCTCCAGCCTGGAGAGCATCGATGCTGCGGAAGACCGTAAGAAGTTCGAAGCGCTGCTTCGCAAGCTAGATATCGCTCAGCCTGAAGGCAGCACGGTAACTTCGGTAGACGAAGCTGTAGTAACTGCGCAGAAGCTCGGTTATCCGGTACTTGTTCGCCCGTCCTACGTACTTGGCGGACGCGCGATGGAGATCGTATACTCCGATGAAGAGCTTCTCAGCTACATGGAAGTAGCCGTTAAGATCAATCCAGAGCATCCGGTACTGATCGACCGTTACATGCTGGGCAAGGAAGCCGAAGTTGACGCGATCTGCGACGGCGAGACCGTTCTGATCCCGGGCATTATGGAGCATGTAGAGCGCGCAGGGGTTCACTCCGGTGACTCGATCGCGGTATACCCTCCGCAATCGTTGTCGGATGACATCAAACAGCAAATTATCGACATTACGATTAAGATTGCCAAAGAGTTTAAAGTCATTGGACTTGTAAACATCCAGTTCGTTATTCATCAAGATAAAGTGTATGTAATCGAAGTTAATCCGCGTTCGTCGCGTACGGTTCCGTTCCTAAGCAAAGTGACCAACCTGCCAATGGCTAACCTGGCTACTAAAGCAATCATGGGCACGAAGCTGGCTGATCTTGGTTACACGGACGGTCTGTGGCCTGAGGACGATTACGTATCGGTTAAAGTGCCGGTGTTCTCCTTCGCGAAGCTTCGCCGCGTTGACCCTACATTGACACCAGAGATGAAGTCGACAGGCGAGGTTATGGGCCGCGATGTGCAATATGCGAAGGCGCTCTTCAAAGGGCTTATCGGCGCAGGCATGAAAATCCCTACTTCCGGCGCGATCATTGCAACGGTAGCGGACAAGGACAAAGAAGAAGCAACAGAATTGCTGCGCGGCTTCTATAATATCGGCTACAAAATCTACGCAACAGGCGGTACGGCAACGGCGCTTGAAGAAGCAGGCCTTGTCGTAACGCATGTGAACAAGCTGAGCGAAGGTTCGCCGAACATTCTCGACCTCATTCGCGAAGGCCATGCGCACTTCGTAGTCAACACGCTTACGAAAGGCAAGACACCTGAGCGCGATGGCTTCCGTATCCGCCGCGAAGCGGTAGAGAACGGCGTCGTCTGCATGACGTCGCTCGATACGGTCCGCGCATTGCTTCGCATGCTTGAGACAATCAACTTCTCGTCGCATGCTATGCCGGTTCTGCAGAAGTAATTGCCTTAAACCAACTAGCCCTTAAGCAGGGCACATAAGCACGGCCAGCGTTAACGGATTTTTGGCAGGCTGGGGAGGATGGGTCATCTTCCCCCTAAGGCTTGCTAGATCCGTGCGTATGGCCGTTTATTATGCACATGTAAGCTCTAAGAATAGGAAGGATGATTACAATGAAGCTGACAAGAGAGCAGGCGGCTGGCCGCATTATGGTAGCGCTCGACTATCCCGAAGCTGCTGCGGCAGAGAAGTTGATCGCAGAGCTGCAAGGCATTCCTTGTTACATGAAGGTAGGCATGCAACTATTCTACGCGGCTGGGCCGTCCTTCGTAGAGAGCTTGAAGAAGCGCGGATATTACGTCTTCCTTGACGTAAAGATGCATGATATACCGAATACGGTAAAAGGCGGAGCAAACAGCGTAACGAAGCTTGGCGTAGATATGTTCAATGTCCACGCAGCTGGCGGCGGGGCGATGATGGAGGCAGCGCTGGAAGGCGTCGACGCGGCGCTTGGCAGCGGCATGAGTAAGCCGACCGTTATTGCGGTTACGCAACTAACAAGCACGAACCAAACTACACTGAACGAACAGATCGGCATAGCTGGAACGGTCGAGGAGGCTGTGCTTCGTTACGCGAAGCTGACGAAAGCGTCGGGACTTGATGGCGTTRTCGCTTCCCCTTCCGAAGTGGAAGCGATCAAGGCTGCATGCGGCGCTTCGTTCAAGACTGTTACGCCAGGCATTCGTCCTATCGGCGCTGACGTGAACGATCAATCGCGCATTATGACGCCAAGCGAGGCGCTACGTCAAGGTACTGACTATATGGTCATCGGACGCCCGATTACAGCAGCGCCGTCACCGCGCGCTGCGCTTGAATCCATCATTGAGGAGCTGGTAGCTTATGAGTAAAGTAACATTAACGGAATTGCCGCAGACGATCGCAAAGAGCTTGCTTGCGATTGAGGCGGTAGCACTTCGTCCGAACGATCCATTCACATGGACTTCAGGCATCAAGTCGCCAATCTATTGCGACAATCGTCTCACAATGAGTTACCCTGAGATCCGTGATCTGATCGCAGAAGGCTTCGCAACTCTTATACGCGAGCTATACCCGGACACCGAGGTTATTGCGGGTACGTCGACTGCAGGCATTCCGCACGCGGCATGGGTAGCGCAAAAGCTGAACCTGCCGATGGCCTACATTCGCGATAAAGCGAAAGGTCACGGCAAGCAAAACCAAATCGAAGGCCGTATCGTGCCTGGTCAAAAAGTTGTCGTTATCGAGGATCTTATTTCCACAGGCGGAAGCTCGCTGAAAGCAGCGCTTGCTGTTCGTGAAGCAGGAGCTGAAGTACAGTCAGTGCTTGCTATCTTTACTTACCAATTCGAATCGGCCGTACAAGCCTTCGCAGCTGAGAACGTGCCGCTGCAAACATTGTCCAACTATAGCGCGCTAATTCAAGCAGCTGTCGATGTCGGCAAAGTTGACGAGACCGATGTAGATGCGCTGCAAGCGTGGCGCAATGATCCGCAATCGTTCGGCAAGTAACCATATGCTGTGAAATACAAGGATGAACACGCCGCAAGCCGGCGTGTTTTTTTTGTGTGACTCCAATACTGTGGATAGAGATAAAATAACAAAATAAATTTACAATTTTTTGTCGAAGCCCTCTTGAAATCGACGTTTCTCCCCGATAAATAAGGAAGTAGGTTTATTCGAATAGAGAAGGGGCGGGAATAATAATGAGATTTACTGTACTCGCGAGGCTTGCGTTGCTGGCAGCTGTGCCTCTTGTGCTTTACGTATTCACGAGCATTTTTTTACTTGACCAGCAAAAAAAGAGTTTTGAAGAAATGAAGCTTGAAATTTATGATACGGCGAGCAATGTGGATAGGCTAATTCTTAACGCCGACAGAGATATGTATCAAGCGTATACAGCATACTTGCGATTGGAATCGGGATCGCTTGACGAAGCGGATAAAAAAACGGCGAGCGAAGAGATTTCCGGAAATCTGAAGCAAGCGAGCGATCGATTGACGGAAGCGAAACTGAAGCTGGCAGATACAGGAGTTGGGAGCTATACATACGGGGACAGCGGTCGTTCGGTTGACGAATTGTCCAAGGAACTCGCGGTCAACTTCGGCGCATGGTCCAAGCTAGTGACGGAATCGGCTGCGAACAATGTCAACCAAATTCATAATGATGAGGTCGATAACGGATTCCTCGCGAGTCGTACGGGCATTGATGAGATCGGACAAAATGTTGAGAAATATGCRGAAATCAACATTACCGAAATGGATGAAGAGCTCGAAACTAGCTTACTCACTACCTTCATCGGGATCATAGTTGTGACGATCATATCGATCATTATGGTCTTCATTACCGTTCGGAAGATTATGAGAACGGTCAACAACGTCGTATCGAAGACGAGAAGAGTTACGGAATTTGACTTGACAGTAAAAGCAGACGCGAAGTATAGCAAGGATGAGTTGGGCGATATCAATCAATCAGTTGATCAGATGATAGGCATGTTGCAGCGGCTTATTGGAGGTATTGTCGATCACGCGAAAGAAGTGACCGAATCTTCTGCGCATCTTACGACGGCGTCCAAAGAATCGGAGGATGCAGCGAATCATGTCGCGCTCAACATTCAAGAGGTAGCGAACGGTTCGGAGATCCAAGCCCGCGGTTCCGAGGAAACGTCCAAAGCAATAGAAGAAATGACGATCGGCATACAACGGATAGCCGAGAATACAGCATCGCTTGCGGAGCATTCGACGTCGACTTCCCAGCAGGTTGATCAGAGTAAAAACGCGCTTGAACGTTTAATCGAACAGATGCAATCAATCAAGACAGCGATCGAGAATTTGTCTGGAACGATCGTCTCGTTAGAGAATCGTTCGAAACAGATCGGCGCGATTGCCGAAAACATTACGTCTTTCTCCAACCAAACGAATATTTTGTCGCTAAATGCTTCGATTGAAGCAGCGCGTGCGGGTGAGCATGGCAAAGGGTTCGCGGTTGTCGCCTCGGAAATTCGTAAGCTGGCAGCTAGCTCGTTGGAATCGGCTGACGGTATTCATCAGCTCGTATCCGTCACTCGCGCGGAGATCGACGGTGCATCGACCTATATGGCCCAAACGAAAGAATGCTTCGGTGCCGGCGCTGAACGGGTAACGGATATTCGCCAAAGCCTGGAAGTTATCGTAGATGCCATTAGTCAGATGACGGAACAACTGCACGAGAACTCTGCTATAACGGAACAAATGTCGGCGAGCTCTCAGCAGGTGAACGCATCCATGGAGCAGGCCGCTGCAACAGCTTCCATGAATATGACGAAAACCGAGCAAGTGGCGGCAGCCACGGAGGAGCAGCTGGCATTGGTTGAGAATATTGCTTCTACAGCCGAGCAGCTCTCGGGGCTTGTGAATATTTTGAACAATGGTGTAAGCAAATTTAAGCTGTAGTATTGGAAGGAAGAGTTGTTTTGGCGAGCAGCATATGCCGCTGGATGCAGCTCTTTTTTTCATATTGAAAAGTTATAAAAACTTACCCGAAAAAAGTCGTAACTTTTTGAGCACGTCCTACGTCTATCATGTAAGATGAGAATTATGAAAGTCTTACCAATCGTTTTCATGGTTTTTATGCATGGGGTTTAGACTTACAAGGGGGAGGTATGAGTAGCGCAAATGGCAATTTCTAAGGAAGTAGAACGAGAAGTAGAGCAGCAGTCCGCACCAAGCGACGAACCGAGGAAACTGCTGACCGTGAGCCAGGTGGAGCGTGAGTTTCTAGTTGGAGGTGCGCCGCTACGCGTATTGAAGGGGATCAACATGGAGCTCAAGGAACGTGAGCTTGTCATGCTTAGGGGCCGCTCAGGCTCTGGCAAAACGACGCTACTCAATAGTCTTGGCGGTCTCGATCAGCCGAGCTCGGGTGAAATATGGTTTAACGGGATGCCGTTCCATCGCATGAGTGATAATGAACGCACGCTCGTACGACGCAAGCATATGGGATTTATATTCCAAGCTTTCGCGCTTATGCCCCTCTTGTCGGCTTGGGAGAACGTTGAACTGTCGCTTCGGATGGCTGGAACGCCTCGTGCGGAGTGGAAGGAACGTGTAGCCCAGTGCCTGGAGCTGGTCGGTCTGGAGAAGCGTATGCACCATAGGCCGTTCGAGCTGTCAGGCGGCGAGCAGCAGCGCGTAGCCATAGCGAAGGCTATTGCTCACAAGCCGATGCTTCTGCTGGCTGATGAACCGACGGCAGAGCTTGATTCCGGAATGTCCGCGCAAATTATGGCCGTCTTTCAAAACATTATTCGCACTGAACAAGTCACGATATGTATGACTACACATGATCCTACGATTTTGGAGGTTGCCGACCATGTCTACGAAATGGTTGACGGTAAGTTTATTTAAGCGGTCCGTCATTGCTTTAATGAGTGTATCTCTAGTTTTTGCGAGCGGATGCTCGCTGCTGCCGAAGGAGCCGGAAGAAGAGGTGCTGCCGGAAATCGCGCCGCCTCAAATTTCCAAGAAACCGGAGTACGAGGTGACAACAGCTACTTTGGAAACAAAGGTGCAGGTCATTGGCAAGCTTATTTCTTTGAAGGAAGAGACCTTATTTTTTACTTTGGATGGTAAAAACCTGAAAGAACTGTATATTAAGGCCGGGGATACGGTGAAGGCGGGTCAAGTCATTGGCGAGCTTGACGTTGATGAGCTGACGAAGTCGCTTCGGCTGGAGCGTTTAAGCTTCAAGAAGGAAGAAATCGCAATGAAGGAATTGCTTCGCACGCGCGATGAGATGGATCCTACGGATTTCGAAGAGCGTCAGATCGCATTCGAGGAGAAGAGGCAGAAGCTCGTCGATATGGAAGAGGAGATCGCGAAAGCGACGCTCGTTGCTCCATTCGGCGGAACAATCGTGACCTTGAATGTTCAGAAAGGTGATCTGATTAAAGCGTATGCGCCGATTGCCATCGTAGCGGATACGGCGCTAATGACGCCGGCAGCGAAGCTGTCCAAGACGGAACTGGAGAAAGTGGCGCCGGGCATGGAAGCGGTCGTTAACATGAACAGCATCGGCAATTTCAAAGGCAAAGTAAAGACGCTTCCAGTAAAAGCCGAAGAAAATAACAACGGCGGCGGTCAACCGGGGGAGACGAAGCCCGAGCGGCCCGAAGACTTCTTGATCGTGAGTGTAGCTGATCTGCCTAAAGGGCTTAATCGCGGCGCACCGCTGTCGATCAGTATTATTACGCATCGGACGGAAAACGCGATCGTTATTCCTCCTTCTGCCCTTCGTTCAATCGGTTCGCGCACCTATGTGCAAGTTGTCGATGCTGAAGGAAAGCGTGAAGTGGACGTCGAGGTAGGACAGCAGACGGCTACGCAGATCGAGATTCTGCAAGGTCTTACGCCGGGGCAGAAAGTTGTAGGTCGATAGCCGATGGGGATTCCGTTGTTTCGTTTTTTGTTCCGCAAAATGTGGAACACGCGCTGGCTTACGTTAAGCACGCTGGCGGGGCTGACCTTGGCGGTCGCGTTTGCGACCAGTATACCGATGTACGCGGACGGCGCGCTTAAGCGAGTTGTTGCTGATTCGCTGCAGGAGAAGAGCTCTGGCCTTCCTGCCGGATCGCTGCTCATGCGGTATCAATCACCCTCAGGCGGAAAAACGGATTTAGCGGCGTTATCGGAGCTGAAACGTTATATTACCGAGGATGTGCCGAAGGAGATTGGATTTCCGTTCGGCACGTACGTAACCGGCTATTCGATTCGAAGCGGCGACGTCGTACCTGAGGATCCCACGAAGGTGGATGCGGGACGTAATCGCCAGCTTACGATAATGACGATGTCGGAGCTTGAGTCGAAGACCGAGCTGACGCAGGGCAGATGGTTCACGAATAGCGAGGGCGACGGCGAGATCCTTGAGGCCGTCATGCTCGAGGAAGCGATGTATCGCAATGATGTACATATCGGAGATGTATTCGAATATCCGGTATACGGCGGTCTAGACCTGACGCTGCGGGTTAAGATCGTAGGGGCGGTTAAGCCGCTGCTCGATACAGACCCTTACTGGTATCAAGGCTTGGAAGGCTTGCTGAATACGTTCCAAATCAGTGAGCAGGCGTTCACGAAGACGCTGCTTGAGAAGCACGGTATTCCGCTTCATAATGCAAGCTGGTATTATGCTTTCAATCTATCGGAGATTCAGACGAGTCAGCTCTCGCCGCTAGGTCGGACGCTGGATCGATTGAATATAGAGCTCTACCAGCGATTGAAGGATACAAGGGTCGATATTTCCTTTGCCTCCACGCTGACTGAATTCAAGAAGCAGAGCTTGCAGCTTCAGACTTTGCTGTTCACGCTTGCTGCGCCGATGCTTGCGATGGTCTTTTTCTTCATCGCGATGAATGCTCGACAATCGCTCGACAAGCAACGGAGCGATATTGCGGTGCTTCGCAGCCGCGGAGCGGGAACGAGGCAGATTATATGGATCTACCTGCTTGAAGGACTTATTCTCGGAGGTCTCTCGCTCGCTGCCGGTCCATTCATCGGCTGGTTCATGGCGAAGAGTATCGGCTCGGCGAACGGATTCTTATCCTTCGTTAGCCGT
Source organism: Paenibacillus sp. 2TAB19 (assembly GCF_052115185.1). NCBI lineage: Bacteria > Bacillati > Bacillota > Bacilli > Caryophanales > Paenibacillaceae > Paenibacillus > Paenibacillus sp. 2TAB19. The sequence goes on from NZ_JBFRGE010000048.1 coordinate 37,548, forward strand.
AAGTCGATTCCGGTAGGTTTCTCGACAGAGGCGATTATCGCCGGCGCTGCGGCAGTGCTTATTGCGATATTGGCGACAGTTATACCGGCCGTTATTTATGCCCGCGCCTCTATCGTTAACTACAAGCAGCAGCTTGCGCGCTCCGATCGTCAGCCGGGATGGCAGCGATGGTTCCTTGATGTACTGCTGCTTGGTCTAGCCGGTTACGGCTGGTATCTATTCAATGAACGTCAAATGCTGACGTTCCAGACCGGTATGACAACGGATCAGCTTAATGTTCAGCCGTTCCTGTTCTTCGTGCCGGCGCTAGCCATATTCGCACTTGGACTATTCTGCTTGAGGCTGTTTCCTTGGCTGCTTAAGCTGTTCAACTGGCTAGGACGCAAGTTCTTGCCCGTACCGATTTACTTGACGCTGACACAGCTGTCTCGTTCATCCAAAGGTTATTATCCGCTTATGATTTTACTCGTTCTTACGCTAGGGCTAGGTGTATATAATGCTTCGGCGGCCAGAACGATTGATCTCAATTCGACGGAGCGTACGCTTTATAAATACGGCTCGGATGTCATTATTCAGACCGTATGGGAAGGTACGACCGAAATTACGACGTCGGGAGGAAATAACGGCGGCGGTAATGGCGGGGGCTCTGGCGGTGGAGGTAACGGAGGAGGCAATGGAGGCGGCGGAAACGGTGGAGGCGGTGGCGGTGGCGGTGGCGGACAAACGACACCGACTCGTACGCTGTATAGCGAACCTCCGTTCGAGCTGTTTCGCAAGCTGGAGGGTGTAGAAGCTGCCGCTCGAGTCATGCAGACCAAAGGCAATATCGTTATTTCGGGCAAATCGGTTGGTCAAGGCACCGTAATGGGCATTGACAACGTTGATTTCTCTAAAGTTGCTTGGTTCCGTGATGATCTGTTCCCAGCGCATCCGTTCCAGTACTTGAACAACTTAGGCAAATACGAGCACGGGGCGCTTATTCCATCCGGCGTAGCCGAGCAATATCAGCTGAAACTCGGCGATATCGTATCCGTTGGCTTTACGGACGGGATGCTGGAATTTACAGTAGCCGGTATAATACCGTATTGGCCGACGCAATATCCRGACAAATCGCCTTTTGTAATTGCCAATTTGGATTATATTTACGATCAATTACCTCTTATCCCTTATGAGGTATGGCTGAAGATGAAGCCGGACGCGAAGGTTGCGCCCATTATTGAATCACTTCAGCAAGCAGGCGTTGGACTCGCGTCGGTTAAGGATGTGCGCACAGAGCTCATCTCTCAATCGAAGCTTCCTACTAGAGGCGGCGTATTCGGGATATTAAGCTTAGGCTTCCTGGTCTCCGTCATCATTACGCTCGCTGGTTACGTCTTATATTGGTTCTTCAACTTATCAGGCCGTGCCGTTCAATTCGGCGTACTTCGCGCAATGGGGCTGTCGCGCAAGCAATTGACGGGAATGCTGCTGCTCGAGCAAATCTTTACGGCAGGTCTAGCGATTGGGCTAGGTGTTCTAATAGGCAAGTCGGTCAGCTTGCTCTTCCTGCCTTTCCTGCAAACAACCGAGAACGTTGCAGAAACGGTTCCGCCGTTCCGGGTTATTTTCAACTCGGACGATACGAATCAGCTCTATTTTGTCGTCGGATTCATGATGTTGATCGGCGCTTTGCTGCTGTTCCTCCATATCCGCAGACTGAGAGTGCATCAAGCGGTCAAAATGGGAGAGGAGCGTTAAGCGATGATCGATTGCGAAGGACTTGTCAAGATTTACAAAACAGACGATCTCGAGGTCGTCGCGCTTCAAGGGTTGAACCTGAAGGTGGAAGATGGAGAGCTGATGGCGATTATCGGCAACAGCGGCAGCGGCAAGTCAACATTGCTGAACATATTGGGCGGCCTTGACCGCCCCTCCGCCGGCCAAGTGAAGGTAGGGCCATGGGATCTGCTTAAGATTACGGAAGAAGAAACCGTGCAATACAAGCGTGAGACGGTTGGTTTCATTTGGCAAAATAATGCCCGCAATCTGCTGCCCTACTTATCCGCACTAGAGAACGTTGAAATGCCGATGATGCTCTCGGGCAAAGTCGATCGCGCCTACGCGAAGCAACTGCTTGATTGGGTAGGGCTCAAGGATCGTATGCATAACAAGCTGCATCAGCTCTCAGGGGGCGAGCAACAGCGGGTGGCTATAGCCATCTCGTTGTCTAACCGCCCGAAGCTGCTGTTGGCCGATGAGCCGACAGGCTCGGTAGATACGGCAACCTCCGATATGATCATGGGCATATTCCAGCGGCTCAATCGAGAGATTGGCATTACGGTCGTCATCGTAACGCATGACTTGACGCTAGCCGGCAAGGTGGACCGTGTCGTCGCCATCCGTGATGGTCTTACGAGTACCGAATTCATTAAACGCAATCCGAACATTACTCTAGGTGGAGGTGAGGCAGAGCTTCCGGCAGCAAGCGGGCTGCAGACGGTACATGAAGCGTATGTCGTTGTAGACCGTGTCGGACGTTTGCAAGTGCCAAAAGAATATTTGACGGCGCTCAACATTAAAGACAAAGCAACGATGGAGTTTGACGGAGAGCGGATTATTATTACTCCGCCTAAATCATTGGGGGGTTAAATCGAATGAATAAGTTAGCAAAATTGCCTTTGCGTAAAGTGGTTGGAGTTAGTATGTCGCTTGTTTTGCTCGGCGGCGTCTTGGTTGGATGCAGTGGATCTTCCGATAAGTCTGCGGAGAAATCAGTGCTGCGAATTGGTGTCATGTATGGCGGCTCGGACAATGAGCCTTATATGCGCCAGCAATATACGGATATGTTCGAGATGATGAATCCGAACGTAACGTTCGAGATCGTCGGCGCGATCAATTATGATGATCAGCGTTTTGAATCGCAGGATTCTTCGAAACCTGTTACGGAACAACCGGATACGTATGAGAAAGTGAAAGAACTGCTGACTGGCCAGAATCCGGTTGACGTCATGATCTTCGACTACAACCTGCTCCGCCGTATGACGCAGGATAATCTGCTCCAACAGCTTGATCCGCTCATTCAACAGGACAAATTCGATCTAACGGATTATGTTCCGACCGTTATTGACGGCATCAAAGCGGCAGGCGACAGCAATATTTACGCACTGACGCCAACATTCAGTTCTTCGGCACTTTTCTATAATAAGAAGCTATTCACAGATGCTGGCGTTACGCCTCCAACCGATAAAATGCAATGGTCCGAAATCTTGTCGCTTGCTCGTCAAGTAGCAAAAGGCGAAGGCGAAGACCGCAACTTCGGCTTCTCGTTCAACCGTTGGTCGAATGACGGCTTTAGCGACACGCAAACGTATGCTAACGCGCTTCAATTGAAAATGTGGGACGATAAAGCAGAGAAAATGCTCGTTAACAGCGATCAATGGGCGGAAGTATGGCAGACGGTAGCGGATCTTTATAAAGAGAAGATCGTTCCAACGCAAGAATTCGTTCAACAAATGAATGAAAAGATTAGCGCAGAAGGCGGCAACGATCCATTCTATGGCGATCTGTTCATCAAAGGCAGAGTCGCAATGACGATTGGCGAGTACTACTATATTAACGAACTGAAGAAAGCTTCGGATAACGCGGCGAAGGTCAAAGACTACACTCCGGTTGATTGGGATGTCGTTACGGTTCCTACGTTCCCTGGCAACCCTGACGTAGGCGGCAACATCTACTTGAGCTCGCTAATGGGCATTAACGCGAAAGCGCAAAATCCGGATGGCGCTTGGGATTTCATTAAGTTCACGAACGGCAAGGAATGGGCGAAGCTGAAATCGAGAAGCTTGTACGAAATGGTTGCGCGCAAAGAGTTCTTGACGCCGATCGGCGGTTTGCAGTACAACATGGATGCATTCACGACGCTTAAACCGCTTCCTCCTGTAAGCTCCGATCAGGAGAAGATTTACCGCGAGAAACCGGGCATTTGGGAAGCCCAGTCACCTGGATACGAATTGTTCCAACAAGTGCTTACCGAAGAGAAGACGGTTAAGGAAGCACTCGCCGAGTGGGAGACGCGCGGCAATGCTACGCTTGAGAAGCTGAAGACCGATCCTACCGGCGGCATGGGTGACGGCGGCATCTCTCGGCCTATGCCCATGGGTTAAGCAATAATAAGAAAGTAGAGAAGCCTGCATCCGACTTTGCGTCGTGTGCAGGCTTCTCTTTATGTTTTTTTGAGGTCGAAGGCTCGTAATTGTTTCCATGTCCCTTTGTCTGATTGCTGTAATAAGGTCAGCTTCTCGATCGTGGAGGTGAGGTTCACCTTGTTCATTCGCCAATTGCCGTATAGATCGTACAGCTCATCGGCTGTCAGTTGCTGGGCTAACGTCAAATGAGGCGTGTAGACGTAACGCTGCTCTTCCAACGCGAGCGGACCGGTGCAAACCTGTTGATGCAACTGAACCATCGGTGAAGGGTCTTCCAGCGCCATATACAGCACATGACTGACCGGGAAGAAGGAGGATACCCGATTGAAAGCAATCGTAAAGGGTGATAGGGCGGTTGATACAGCTTCCAGATGAGCGATCGCTGCAGCCAGCTTCTCATCACTCCACGATTCAGCCTCACGAACAGTCAGATGGGCGGGGATCAGCGAATAATGAGGGTCATGTCTAATTCGTAATCGATCGGCAGCTTCCTGCACCTTTTTATCGGGAAAAACCGCAATGCCATATTTCATGTCCACCAGCCTCCTGAAAAGATCTTATGATTCAAGTATACCCGAATGCATGAAAAGATAAGAATTTCCGATTTTGGGGTATTCTATGGCTACAAGCACGTTGCAGAATAGAAAAACGCAGGAGATCGCGATMAGCAGGAGGGATCAATATGAGGTGGGTATACTGGGTGCGTTTGTACGAGACTAAATTCCAAGCGGGATGCCTCGTAAGGAGGATGGAGAACGATTGGTGGGTATACGGCTACGAATGTCCGCGTGAGGTTGAAGTATTCAAATCGCGCAAAGGACGGTACGGAGTAAGGTTCTTGCCATAATACGGGATCGGCTAGAAAGAAATCTGAAGAAAATTAGAATAATTTGCTTGACTTGAAATATGCATATATAGTATATTAATTGATGTCGCCATTTCAAAAAAAGCTTTTTAACAAATGGAATTACGTCGCGGGGTGGAGCAGCCCGGTAGCTCGTCGGGCTCATAACCCGAAGGCCGCAGGTTCAAATCCTGCCCCCGCAACGAACCTTTCGATCTCAACGTCAACCGGCGTTTTTCGAGGGCCCTTAGCTCAGTTGGTTAGAGCGGTCGGCTCATAACCGATTGGTCGGGGGTTCGAGTCCCTCAGGGCCCACCATTTGCAAGCTTTTTTTACACACATGCCGGGGTGGCGGAACTGGCAGACGCACAGGACTTAAAATCCTGCGGTGGGTGACCACCGTACGGGTTCGATTCCCGTCCTCGGCATACCAGAAAGCCTTGATGAGTCAATGGTTTTCACGAAGTACATACTTGTATCAAATAAGATAGTCCTGTGTGTTTAAAACAAGTACACAGGACTTTCTGAAAGCTGATAAAACCTCCTTTGCAGTATCTGACAAAATCAGATGCGATCGAAGGAGGTTTTTTCGTTGTCAATGCGTTTAACAAAGATTAAGAAATCAGCACCGTCTACAATGGAAGAAGCTTTCGTCCAGTTTATCAATTGGAAGAAAGCGAACAATCTTAGTGAACAAACCATTCTTGATTACACTACGCACTACAACCTACTCATGAAACGCTTTCCTAATGCAATAGAGTCTTTTGAGAAACTCGAAAAGTCCTTATATGAACATTTAGGACAAGAAAATATTAAACCAGCGACATATAACAATCGTTTGGTCTATTTACGTACCTTCTTTAAATGGTGTGTGGAACAGAGGGTATTATCTGACAATCCCTTGGAGGGTTTTAAGAAACGTAAGGATGAAGGAAGAGTAGTTCATATTGATGAAAGTGTGCTAACAGATTTGCTTCAACTGCCCGATCAAAACACGTATGCTGGTCTACGTGATTTTGCCCTGTTGTTACTATTCTTGGACAATGGTATTCGACCAAAAGAAGCATTCAGCCTAATGTTGTCCGATTATAATAGTCGTGCATGTGAGGTTACAGTTGATGCGGATAAAGCTAAAACTAGAATGTCGAGAACCCTTCATATAATGCCACAAACAGCTAAAGCCATTGATGAGCTGCTTTCTGTTCGACCAGAAGAATGGAAGGGTTCACCTCTCTTTTGTACAAATGAAGGTAAACCGCTAAATCGACATACTTGGGGAGACAGAATTGAAATGTATTGTAAGAAGCTTGGCACCCGCTTCCATCCATATGCACTACGTCATGCTTTCTCTATTATGTTTCTGCGTGGAAAAGGTAATGCTTTTGCACTACAAACGATGCTGGGACATGTGGACATGACCATGACGAAGAGGTATGTCAGATTAACGAATAGTGATGTGAAAGAGCAACATTCATTGGCTTCTYCTGTAAATAGGTTACTTCCTCAGAAGAAACGCCTTCGTAAAATTGAGGGGAAGTGAGGTAGTAGCCATGACAACGAGAACGAATCTGTGGTTGGCTATGGATGATGATGTGACAGCACAAAGGCTCGTAGTACTGACAAGGAGGCATTCTAAACTTGCTTTAGAACATATCGGAAAAGATACTCATTCAGAGCGTAGGAAGGCTATACAAGTTGAAATTGAACGTCTGAGAGTGGAGAGAGATTGTTTACTGAATGGCTGCTTCCAGCAGTAGTTCAAGAAATGAAGACTAAGACAAGTTACTAAATCATTGGAGGAAAGAATGAACGCTATAAACAATAACATCATAGTTGACGCAATAAGTGACGAGTTAATGGTAATGGGCTTTAAAGGCTTCTTATTGCGTAATTTACTCAAATTCATCGTTGATGAGGAATCGTTGTATTCGTTCTATAATTTCATTCTCAAAACGGAAGAGGAAGAAGGAGAAATAACGAAGGTTCTGCTTGTCCATAAATTCATTAAGCATATACAGGACAATCAATCGTTCATAAACTATAACGAATACATGGCAGCTTACAACTCAGCGCATACTTCTTTCGAGAAGAAGGAAGTTATACATCGATTATTTCGTTCGGACTCAAACGATCTTGCACAAATAGTACTTTGGTTAAACGGGCATATGATCTCACATATAAAGCTGTATGAAGTGGCAATCCAATATCGTACTCAATATTCTATTCAGGAATCTCTATTCCTCATCGAATCTCTTCACATTTAATGTAACAATCACCCATTCGACGTTACGAATGGGTGACTCATTATCATAATTTATCGTAAGTACCAAGCACATCTTTAGCAAGACGAAGTACCAATTTCACTTCCTCAATCTTCCTTCCAGACAATAATGAGTCAAGTGCTTCAATCAATTCTTGTTTATCAGTCCGCTCCTCAATGCCTTCTATACCCTCAATTCTAAATACCTCGACTGGATTCACTTCCAAAGCGTTAATCACTTTTTCCAGCGTTTCCATTGAGATGTTTCGTTCACCGCGCTCAATATCTGAAATATATGTAACGTGAATTCCAGATTTTTCCGATAAAAACTCTTGGGTGTAGCCTTTTTCTTTGCGTAACGTTCTGATACGTTCTCCTATTAATCGTAGAAAGTCAGATGACATTTAGTTTCACTTCCCTTCCATACAAGCGTATGGAAGGAGTAACAACATTCAAAGGAGTTCATACCAGAAGTTTTATTGAAAACATCGTATATATACGATACTATAAGTTGGTATATGACTATACAACTAGAGTGGTGYTGTTTGTGAGAATAAAGAACTACATACTTGGCTTTACTTGTCTCTGTTTGATTCTACTGGTAACAGCTTGTGAATCAGAAAGTGATAAACGGAAGGCTAGAATCAAGGAACTTGATAAGGAGATTAACCAGCTAAAGAAAGAAACTGATCTAATGAATGATTATCTCGAAGCTTGTGAAAAGGTGAGCAAGTGCTAATAAAAACATCATGTTAAGGGAGTTTGAAGAATGAAACATAAACAACTAACGGCATTATTAACAATTATCTTGTGTCTCTCAATAGCAGCTTGCTCGTCAAGTGGCGTAGCTTTTGATTACAAGATTAAACCTGAATACGCTGACAAAGTAACAACAGAAGATGCGGATATTCTGATTGATTTCCTAAAGGTAGCTAATGATTTACCAGACGCAGCGAATGCAAAAAATGAAGAAATCGAAATTGAGCAAGCGGTTATTGATATGGGCTTTGACGCTGTTGACCATTTTGCAGAAGTAGATGGGGACTTGGCGATTGAAGTTTCAAAATTGATGATTTCACTTGGTGCAATTGCATTGGACATTAAAAATGCTAAGACTAAACACCATTTAGCTAAGCTGGATAAAGAACTAGGTGTCAAGTCTGAATATGAAGAGTACCTCAACATAGATGATATTATGAAGAAAAAAAGGGAAAGTGCCAAAGACGATTTGACTGAGTTCAAAAAGTACGTTGACTAAGCTGGCATAAAGAAGACAAATAACGAAAGCCATCCTGTGAAGGGATGGCTTTCGTTTACGGTTCGTTCGCTTTCTTGTTCATCTCTAGCCGCATTCGCTGATAATAGGGTTATGTATTAAATTTTGCGGTGCGTGTGTTATTCACATAGTTCGCCATAGCTATATAGAGAGAAAAAAGGTTGCTGTACAGGATGATGGCTTCCTCCCAGCATGAGACTAATTATATTCGACGATACGAAAAGATATTAGCATTTGTGTAAATCAGGAGCGACCTTTTAAAGCTTTGAAACAGCTTAAAACCTTTAAAAGTTTTACTAGAAGATAGTGATCGGTACCTTGTTTTTTTAATTTGCCCGCTTCAAACCACACGCTGAGTGAGAGCGAACCAATTTCTCCATAACCACAATTATGGAAAAAGAGTAGAGGTGACGGGGCATGGTTTACAGTTGAAAATCAAAGGGTTAATCATTACAGCGGAGTCTGTAAAATAGTTTGTGTAAACTCCTAAACCTACTAAAATGGAAGTAGATGAAAGGTTGGGAGAGCACATGGGATTATGGACAAAAGAGCAACTGCGTCAGTTCATCAAGGAGAACAAATTGGTGACGGCACAGGATGCGCAAAATGCGCTTAAAGATCTTTTTGCAGAGACCATTCAAGAAATGCTAGAAGCGGAGATCGACACGCATCTGGGCTACGACAAGCATGATGTCAAGAACAAGCAGACAACGAACAGCCGTAATGGCAAGAGTCGTAAAACGGTCATGAGCGAGTATGGTGAACAAGAAATCGCTGTTCCACGCGACCGTCAAGGCGAGTTCGAACCRCTCGTCATCAAGAAGCACCAATCCAACGTAACGGGCATTGAAGACCAAATCGTAGCGCTTTACGCAAAGGGTGTAAGCACACGAGATATTCAGGATCATCTGGCTAACCTTTACGGCATCGACGTCTCGCCAACGCTCATTTCCAACGTGACCAACAAAATCGTACCGCTTATTAAAGAGTGGCAGAACCGACCGTTGCAAGGCGTGTATGCGGTTGTCTTTCTCGATGCCATTCACTTTAAGGTGAAGCAAGATGGTGCCATTGTGAACAAAGCAGCTTACATGGTCATCGGCATTGATCTGGATGGGAACAAGGACGTACTCGGCATGTGGATCGGTGAGAACGAATCCTCGAAGTTTTGGCTTAGCGTACTCAATGAGCTGAAGAATCGCGGGGTACAAGATATCCTCATCACCTGTGTGGACAACCTGACCGGCTTCTCGCAAGCCATTACCGCATGCTATCCGCAGACCGAAATTCAGAAGTGTATCATCCATCAAATTCGTAATTCAACTCGCTACGTCTCTTACAAAGACTTGAAGAAAGTGACGGCTGATCTAAAGCCGATCTACAAGGCGGCCACAGAAGATGCTGCTCTTGCAGAGCTTGATCGATTCGAGGAAATCTGGGGTACGAAGTATCCACTGATCGTCCGTTCCTGGCGCAATAACTGGGACGAACTGGCGACCTTCTTCAAATACCCACCAGACATTCGGAAGCTGATCTACACAACCAATATCATCGAGAGCTACCACCGCCAACTCCGCAAAGTCACGAAGGGTAAAAGCATCTTCCCTTCGGATGAAGCCCTACTCAAAATGCTCTATCTCTCGACCATGGACGTCGTCCGCAAATGGACCGGTCGTGTTCAGAACTGGGGACAAATGCTGCTCCAACTCTCCGTTTTCTTCCCTGATCGAGTCGGCCAGCACCTACGCTAACAGGCCAACTCCCCCTCGGGGGAGTTCCTTATAAATGAGTTTACACAAAATTATTGACAGACCC
>NZ_JBFRGE010000049.1:0-47647 GCF_052115185.1 Paenibacillus sp. 2TAB19
ATATTCAACTCGTTTTCTGGTAAAGGGTAGTTCGGATCTTGCGGGAAATCCTTGAATTTCACTTTTTTTACTTTGCTTGCATGTAGCGCTTCTGAATAAAACGTTATGACCTGCTCGGTGTTCCCATCAAAATTTAAATACGTAATAACGGACATGTTAAAACCTCCTTCTTGTCATACATGAAGTATAAGCTATAATAGGTGACAGCTTAGTTGTCACCTTTTTATAGCTTTTTTTATTTTTTTTCTAAGTTCAGGCGGGAGGGTCAATATGAATAAAATCGAAAGATTAATATCTATAGTCATGATTTTGCTGCAAAAGAATGTCGTTTCAGCAACCGAGTTCGCTCAATTATTCAACATGTCCAAAAGAACGATTTTACGTGATATGGAAACGCTCGGCATGTCTAATATACCTATTTATTCTATAAACGGAGTTAATGGCGGATACGGGATTATGGATGAATACAAGTTAGACAAACGACTATTAAGCAGTAAAGACTTGGAGAATATATTAACCGCACTGGGCGGACTAGGACAAATTCTATTTAGTGACGAAGTAGAACTAACGATTAAAAAAATGGAATCGATGATCGGCTCAGCACCTTCGAAAGGTTCGATTCACCTGTCATTTTATGATTGGGACGGTCGTTCTGAAATTGTCCAAATCTTAAAGACTTGTCAAGAAGCAATCGTGCAAGGAAGGTTGCTAACCTTCGATTATATAGATCGAAGCGGAGTCAAGACGGATAGAAGGGTYGAGCCATACCAGCTTCATTTTAGCGAAACGAGTTGGTATTTGAAGGGTTTTTGTTTAAATCGAATGGAATATCGAACGTTCAAATTGTCCAGAACGGATAATCTTGATATCGATATCCAAACATTTGTTGCTAGAGATTTTATGACTGAGCAAAAGGCTGAACAACAGTATCAACCGAAATTAATTACAGTTAAAGCATTGATCTCCCATCAAATTAGAGATCACTTTATTGAAAGGTACGGTCAAAAAAGGATTGAAGCCTATAATTCCGAATTCTGTATCGTCAAAATCGATGTGCCGCAAAACGATATTGGATTCCGGTTTTTAGCTGGTTTTGGATCGGATTTGGAAATCATAGAACCTAAAGCATATGTTGATGATTTTCGAGAGTTTCTAAATGACATGATGAAGAAATATGCCTAGTGACATTAGTTGATAACCAGTATCATCCATGATATATTGTTAACTAGTAAACAATATTGGTTTAAAATCTTGTTTATATGTTATCTTTTAAGTAATTTTGAGTGTTTACTCGTTAATAAGGGGCGATTGAGGGATGGATGCAAAAGAGCGAACCAAACAGCTGCTATATGAGCAGTATATCCGGTTTTTACATGTCTATGAGAGTTATAAGGTTACGGAAATCGAACATTTTCAAAGTATCGCCCAAAGGGAAGCCATCGAGAAATTCCCCCAAAATTTGACCGCGGTTCATGTGATTGATTGCATCGGGCGGCATGAACCGATTAACAATACGGGGATTGCCGAGGCGATGAATTTGTCTAAGGCGAGTATTACCAAGATCGGCAGCAAACTGCTGGAAGAAGGATTCGTCAAACGCACGCAAATGAATGACAACAAGAAGGAAAGTTATTTCCGTTTGTCGCAGCAAGGCAAAAAAATCTTCGAACTGCACGAACGTCTTCATGAGCTTGAAGCAGAACGTTTTTACCGATTCTTGGACAGATATTCAGAAATGGAACTGAAGGTGATCCATAAATTTCTTCAGGATACGAGTATAGACATCGAATCCAGATGATCCGAAGGAGGATGTAGGGTATGAAATTGGCTGAATTGATCAAGGAACGCAGAAGTATCCGCAAATGTAATTCCAGGCCGGTGGAGCAAGAGCTGGTAGTTGAATTGCTGAGCAGCGCAGCCCGGTTGCAACCGTCCATAGACACTGGATCCTGGCGCGTAGTATATGCCGGAACTCCCGAAGCAAACAAAAGGCTGGCCGATTATATGCTTGCACAGATGTCCCAGAGTAAGCTGGGTAAGCTGATTCCGGGAAAACTATTGGATGTATTCAAAAAGAGATTTACCGATATCCCCGCCCATGTCATTGTCATGTCCTCTGTAGGGTCGGACCGTCTGACCAATGACCGTAATTATTCGGCCGTATGCGGGATCATGCAGAGCTTTCAACTGCTGGGCTGGGAACGGGGATTAGGCATGCTGTGGGATACGGAGTCCATGATTCAGCATGAAGGTTTCTTCCAAGGAATCGGCCTGCATGAGGATGAAAGATTCGTTGGCATTCTCCATCTGGGTTACTTTGATAAAACACCTAGGAGTCGCAAAAGAACGCCAGCCGAGCAGAAGTGGACCGTATATCAAGGACAGGTGAATTGAAAGGGGAGGTGTGAAAATGAAACTAACCGATTTATTCGGAGAAATGAGCAGTCCGGTCAAGTTTTTAGATCGTCCAGTGCCTAGGCAGCTGATGCTGGAGCTGCTTAATTATGCGGTTTGGGCGCCGAACGATGGGCTTCGCGAGCCATGGAGATTTATTTTTGCCGATAACCCGAATGGGAGGCTCCTGCAGGGCTTACAGGAACCGGCTCCGGCATATCTGCTAGTCGTGATGAGAGAAGAAGCAGACCGCTTTAAGCAGGAGGAGGACTTTGCAGCCGTCTCCTGCCTGGTTCAAAATTTCCGTCTGCTGGCCTATGAGCAGGGCTTAGGCGTGCGCTTCACCCTGCATGACTGGATGTATGACCGGAGCCGTGCCGCAACTTTTGGGGTACTAGGCAACGAGCGTATCGCCGGGGTACTGGAATTAGGATACTGCGAGTCTCACCTGGAAGAGAAATCGGAGACTCCTGAGCTTCAACTGCGGTTCGAGCTGCTGTAGGTGTGAAGAAGGCAACAAAAATTATTTACCACGGAATCGAAAACCTCTGGAGCTTGCTTTTCCAATTCAAAGTACCCGTCAATACGAGTGTAACGAAATAGATGAGCAAGGAACAAACGATGGAAGCTATGACGCTCCATAACAGCGGTAAGCCTTGATTGATAAGATAATCAAAGGTCCAGTGCCCGCATATCGCCATCAGCATCATACAGATCCCAACTTTGATATAAGGACGAACGCTCAAATATAATCCGATCGAACCTGAGATCGAAAAAAAGTTTAACAGGGTTTGCATGACAATTCCGATGCCGATGCCGTACGCGATGCCGATAATGCCGAATTGGCTGCCGAACACGAAGATCGCGATAGCCTTGACGATCGTTGCTGCCACGTAGTTCCACAGTGTAGCTTTAGCGCGGCCTAATCCGAGCAGGATGGCATGCAGCGGAGCGTCGAAATAATGCAAGAAAAACATCGGCGCCAATATTTTCAGCAGCAATCCTGCTTCCGGTGCGTTGTAGACAAGCGTCGTAAGCGGAGTTGCCCACTCGAACAGAATGACGGTCGCCGGCGCGCCGATCAGAAGCCCCAAGCTTAGCGCCTGATTCATCCTCTCATGCATAAGCAGACTGTTCTTGTTCGCCGCTGCCTCGCCAATCGCAGGAATGAGAGCGGTGGACAAGGACTGCGTGATAAAGCTTGGCATGAACAGCAGTGGAAATACATAGCCGGCCAGCAGGCCGAATTGCTTCGTGGCTAACGCCGTGCCTATGCCGGCCAGCGCCAGGCTGGATGTAATGAGAAGCGGTTGGAAGGTGCTGTATAACGAGTGAGTAACGCCGTGACCGGTCGTCGGCAGTCCGATCTGCAGCAGCTCACCAAGCGTGCTTCTTCCTTGCTTCACGTTACTCGCCCATGTCTCGCCCTGCACCTTCGATTCTCCGTACAGCTTGTAGCTTGCCACTAGAAATAAGAGGCTGATCGCTTCGCTGACGACGGATGCAGCCATTGCACCCGCGGCCGCATACGCGATGCCGAAAGGCAGCAATAGGTGTACCAATGCGAGGACACAAGCGATCTGCACCGTATGCTCGAGCACATCGGAGGCGGCGATGGTCTTCATCTGCTGCATGCCGCGGAAGTATCCTTTCAACACCGCGGAGATGGCGATAATTGGCGCGATCGGCGTAATCGCTAGCATCGCATAATAGGCTCGTTGATCGCTCAGCAAGATGGATGCGATCCATTCGGATCCTAATAGTGAAATGGTCGTAAGCGCTATGCTTAAGACGCTGGTGACGGCTAGCGAGACGTGAAGGATACGTCTCACTTTCCCTCGTTCTCCACGAGCGTGGGCCTCTGCGACCAGCTTTGAGATGGCCACTGGCAATCCAAGCTCCGTAATCGTAATGACGAGCGGGAGGAGAGGAGCCGCCATCATCAAGAGGCCGATTCCCTCCGCGCCCAGTACGCGAGCAACATACATGCCGCTGATAAATCCGAGAATACGGTTAATGAAAGCAGCGACAGATAACACTAACGTACCTCTCATGAACGATTGCCCATGTTGCGTCATAGCTTGTTTCCTCCTGTTCATCGAATACTTACATATGTATTCAACATTTGGAAAAGCATGCGAACGAGCTTGTGTGGACTCATTCTAGGACAAGCAATGTTACGCATACGAATATGTTCTTATATATTGTTGATCAAAAAATAAGGCATTTTGGATTAGCGTCCAAGATGCCTTATTTTGTTGCACAGGTCATGGCTTATAAAACTGTTGGATGAAGGAGGAAGGCGGTTCGCCAAATGTTTTCTTGAACACTCTTGTGAAGTAGAACGGGTTCTGATACCCTAGCTGTTCACTAATTTCCGTAATCGTTCGCGAACTTGTGCGCAGCAGCTCGACGGCCTTGTTCATCTTGAGCCGCGTATGCGTCTCTACTATGCTTTGGCCTGTCGTCTTGCGGAACGTTGACGAGATGTGGCTGTAGTTCATGTTCAAGTGCTTTCCAATATCGTTGGCGTTGAAGGGCTCTTCCAAGTGAGCTGACAAATAGTTCAATACGCGATCTGCCAGTTCAGCTGCGGTCCCGCGTTTACTGGAGGATATAGCGTTCATTGAAGCAAGATCAAGAAGAAACCGGTAGGCGCTGAGGCTGATCCGTGTCAGACGATAGCTGTCGCGCTGCTCGGATTCTCTAACAATCGCTGATAAGCGTTCCTCTGTTCCGGGCGGTGCCAGCCCGTGCTTKGGGAGATAAATCCGGTGTTCGTAATGTTCGGGAGCGTAATAATCCGGTTCGGGTAGCGGAGCCTGATCTTTGTAATCGAGATGCCGATCATCAGCAGGGTAGAAGTGAATCCAATACCAGCTCGTCCCGGCGGTGGTCTCCGGTCGCCCCCAATGATGCAACCCCTTTTCCAAAAACATAAATTCGCGTTCGCCCACGATGTAGGGCTTGCCATCCTCAATCAATTGCATGCTGCCTTTCGACACATAGAGAAAGACATGATAATCCAATATCCTGTCTGGGTGGGTATAGGTGTGGCTGGTGACGTTCCATCCCATGTCCCTTACGAGCGGAAACCGTTCCGCGGTGATATGGAGCGAAGACTTCATGAATGATGCCTCCTGAATGGTTAATGTGAAAACACAAAAAAAGTATAGGGAAAACAAATTATTCTGCATGTCATTAGAATCTATAGATGATTAGAATAAATACTAACACAAATATAATGAAGGTGGTAATGAGTATGGAAAGCCGATTGAAGGAGCTCCCATTAGGTAAGATCAAGCTTAGTGATGGTCCTATCAAATCTAGATTTGAATTAAATAAAAGCTATCTAATGAGTTTGACTAACGATAATTTGCTCCGTAATTTCTATTTGGAGGCCGGGCTTTGGAGCTACAGCGGTAACGGCGGGACCACAAGCGCGACTACAAGCAATATGGACGGTCCTGATCATTGGCACTGGGGCTGGGAGTCGCCGACCTGCGAGCTGCGCGGTCATATTATAGGGCACTGGCTATCGGCCGCGGCTAAAATCTACGCACAAACGCAAGACCCGCTTATTAAGGGGAAAGCCGACTATATCGTAAATGAGCTTGCGAGATGCCAGGAGTCGAACGGAGGCGAATGGCTGGCTGCTTTTCCGCAAACGTATATGCATCGGATTGCCGCGGGCAAATTCGTCTGGGCGCCGCACTATACGATCCATAAATTGCTCATGGGCCTTTACGATATGTACGCGGCAGCCGGCAATGCACAGTCTTTAAAGATCATGTCCGGAATAGCAGACTGGTTCTACCGATGGACAGGCCAATTCTCTGTAGAACAGATGGATGAGCTGCTTGATCTGGAAACAGGCGGCATGCTCGAGGTATGGGCGGATCTATATGGAAAGACAAGCGATGAGAAACATCTGGCACTTATTAGGCGATATGATCGGAGACGTTTTTTTGATGCTCTTCTTGCAGGAGAGGATTGTCTAACGAACAAACATGCCAATACGCAAATCCCTGAGATATTGGGTGCCGCAAGAGTATGGGAAGTAACAGGAGAGGAGCGTTACCGTAACGTTGTGGAGGCGTTCTGGCGCTGCGCCGTAACCGAAAGGGGTTACGTTGCAACGGGGGCGGGCGATAATGGGGAGTTGTGGATGCCCAATATGGATATGGCCGCACGCCTTGGAGTCGGGCAAGAACATTGCTGCAATTACAATATGATGAGACTTGCCCATGTACTGCTGCGCTGGACAGGTGACGCTTCTTACGGGGATTACTGGGAACGTCGATTTTACAATGGCGTCCTGTCTCATCAGCACGGGGCTACCGGGATGATCTCTTATTTTCTTGGCGTAGGTCCTGGCAGCCAAAAAACATGGGGATCCGCGACACAGCATTTCTGGTGCTGTCATGGAACCTTGCTGCAGGCGAACGCGTCGTACGAACCGCAAATATTCATGGAGGAAAAGGATGGCATATCCATCTGCCAGTGGATTCCTTCCGAGCTTCATCATCGACGCGCAGATTCCAATCTGACCATTCGGATCGAGCAGGATGGCCAATACGGAATTTACCCTTTAAACAACTGGTCCGTAAGCGGGATGACAGCCATTACGAAAGTCGATATGCCGCCGATTCCGGTTCATCGTCCGGACCATTTCGTCTATAACATAACGATCAGTCTCGACAGCCCATCAACCTTTGATCTGAACCTTCGACTTCCGTGGTGGATAAGCGGTACGCCGATCATCCGTGTTAACGGTGAAAACCCATTAGATGCCGCCCCTATGGAACCCTCTTCCTTCGTTCAAGTGAGAAGAGCATGGAAGGATGGTGACGTTGTAAAGGTTGAGCTTCCTAAGACATTGAAAACCGAGCCGCTGCCAGGCAATTCGGGGATGTTCGCCTTCATGGATGGCCCGATCGTGCTTGCTGGGCTAACGCATGAGGAGCGAATTTTGGTTGGAGAGCCGTCTCAGCCGGAAGAGCTGCTCCAGCCGGATCGTGAACGAAATCACTCTTGGTGGAACCCGGGATATTATCGGACGAAGAGGATCGATCGCGGATTCCGATTCATCCCTTTATATGAAGTGAAGGACGAGATGTATTCCGTCTACTTCTCGCATAAAAGCGTAGGAGACAGGATGGAGTAAAAACACGGTATATTGAAAATAGTCTACGAATCTCATAGTTGCACAACAGGCAAAGCTGACAACGGAAATTAATCGTAGTCAGCTTTTTTTGCATTAACATCTTGCAAGAAACGTTTATAACCGCAAATATGATAATGATTATCATATTTGGTTAATGACATCATGGGAACGCTGCTTTTTACCTTGCTTATTTCGGCGTGTGGAGCTTCGAATTCCGTTGAGTTTTCCGCGACATTGGAGCCGACTCAGTCGGCAAACGCAACGGCTACGAATGAGCCTTCAACCCGATCTTATTCTGTTCGACGACTGGGATGAAGCGGGCATCGAGCCTGCCGTTAAGGAAAACCGCGTCTTCTGGTTGAATAGCAAATTCAACTATGATGATCCGATTACGCTTGACCGGCTTCTGGACGAAATCGTAACGATCATGAACGCTCCGGCCCAATAACGGCCGATAGAATCGAAGTAAAGCCGGCGATGCCGGCTTTTACGTTTTATTTAAAGCTTCCTGTGATGTTTGTCACAGTTGGCCGTACCGTTAGATTGCTATAATGCAAACGACGGAAGTTTATGCAGCAACGGGGAGGCGAACCAATGAAATCAAGCCTGATTACTAAAATTGTGGTAGGCATTTCGATAGTAGCTATAACGACGTATGGAACGAGCGCCTTTTTTATTTTCGTGTTAAAGGATTATTTGGCTCCGAACATGGAGTCGTGGATATTTATGCTGCTAACCTTCGCATTAGGCGTGTTTTGGACAGGGCTGCTCGGATGGCTGACGGCAAGGTGGCTCGTGAAGCCGCTTAACGACCTGCACCGGGCAGCGGGATTAGCGGCAGGAGGGGACTTGAAGGCGGGCGTTGACATTCCGAAATCGAAGGACGAGCTGAAGCAGCTTGCGATTTCGTTCAACCAGATGATTGCCAGCCTGCGCGGTATTGTTGTCGATATCGACGCGCATTCGAATGCGACAGGCACGGAAGTGGAGCAGCTGCGAATGGCGGCGGAGCAAGCGGCTATGCTGCTGACAGCCATATCGGAACAGGTGGACGAAATATCGGGCAATACCGATACGCAGGCGCATCTTTCTCGAACGATGTATGCTTCCATTGAGGAGATAGCCGGCATTTCCGCCGACGCGAAGGCATGTACGGTGGAGGCTCAGCAGGATGCTGTGCGAATGGAGAACTCGATGGCCAGCAGCAACGAAGCGATCGATTCGTTATCGGCTGCGATGCAGCGACTTGCCGAAGAAGGCAATGAAACGTTCGGCATCGTCAATAAGCTCGAGAAGCATGCGGAGCAAATTCAAGATATTATCCGCGTCGTGGAGGACATTTCGGACCGGACCCATCTGCTGGCGCTGAACGCTTCAATAGAAGCGGCCCATGCCGGCGAACATGGTCAAGGGTTTCAGGTGGTGGCGGTGGAAATTAGGAAGCTGGCCAACCATAGCTCGATGGAGGTCAAGCATATCGGCGGATTAATTGAAGCGATACAGACCGACCTGACGGTGGCCGTCGGCCGAATGGAGACGCAAGCGCAGCTCATCCATAACGAATCGTCCAAAACAACCGAAACGATCAGCCATTTGCATTTGATTGCGCAATCGGTGAACCGTACGGTTGAAGYCATCCATAAAATTGCCGCTTTAATGCAAATCCAGTCTGTGAAAATGGCGGCGATGCTGGAGGGGGCACAGCTGGTTGCCGATGTGGCGGAGGAAAACGCTGACAAGCTCAGCACGATAGCGTCTTCCGTACAAGAGCAAAACGCGATGGTCCAGGAGGTGGCAGCAGCCTCCAACGAGCTGCAGAATATGACGCTCGCTTTGCAAAGCGGGATTGGAAAGTTTCGTTTCAAGTAAATGGAATGGAACAATTATTGATCAAGAGCATTTCCCAGTCTGCCCGCACCCAAAGAAGGAGAAACACGCCAAGCGGCGAATATTGCTCCATACTCGTTGTGAGGTGGTGGAGGTGCTCGGCAATCGCCAGGTAAAGTCTAATCGAACGGAACGTAGGAAGACAAGCTTCTTGAATATGCTTCGCAACCGGTTTCAATTCTCCTCTCTTCGCAAACGAATTATGGTGTTTCTGACTGTTGGCTTTGTGGGATGCGCCGTCTTAATGGCGTCCGTTTCCTACAATGCGATCTACACGATGCAGCGCGATAAAATAAAGACCTCAATGGCTTTTGATCTGTACCAGCAAACATCAAAGTTGAATCAGATGTACAATAACCTGCTTCAGGTTACGCAGCAGATGACGCCGGAAGGCACGGTGGGTCACCTGATGGAAACGTATATCTCTACCGCCGACCCATATAGTCAGCGTCTTCTCTCACGCGATATTTCCTATAATATTGGATTAATTACGTTTTCGAATCCGGCTATGCAGCTGGTGATGTATTTTAACCCCGCAAGCGGGAAAGCTTATCAATCCAATTTGCCGCTGCGCGGTGACTTCACGCTGGAATCCTTGCCTAGTGTCGCCGGTATCGGGGAGCTGAAATACCAGTCTCCGCATAAATCTTTATGCCGATTCAGCGATGATCTGGTTGTGTCGGTGACACGGGAGGTTACCTTTTCAGACGGAACGCAGCTAGTCGTTTATGTGGAAGCCAAGTCGGATATTACCACTGATATGAACTCGCTTGCGGAAAACTTGTACATGCCCTATACGCTTGTTTTCACCGATACGGCGGACATGGTGACCTATAGCAGCAATTCAACTGCTTTTGCGGACGGCGGGCCTCTCGAGCTCAGCGGGCAATCGGGTGTGACGGGCGATTATGTATGGAATCGGATGACAGGCGATTACGGCTACGGCATCACGCTGCTGCTTCCCGTCTCCTACTACAATCATGAGCTCTATACGTGGAAAAACCATATGTATTGGATTCTCGCCGTTGCCCTTCTGATGATGTTCATGCTCACTTTATTATTGCGGAGGCTCATTAACAGGCCATTTCGATTGATAGAGAAGGAAATGAGGACGTTTGGTAAGGGCTATATGGGAACTAGCTCATACCATACGGGGATCGATGAATTTGACCGGATATTCGATCAGTTTAATATTATGAAGCGGCAAATTCAGCAGCTGATTATGGATGTGGAGCAGAAGGAAAAGCGCCGTCATCAGCTGGAGATCGAGAAGCTAGCCTATCAAATCAACCCGCATTTTCTGATGAATACGCTCAATTCGGTGCGTTGGCTGGCGGTTATGCATAAGCAGTCGGAGATTGAGAAGTTTGTTTCCTCGTTGATTTTTTTGTTGAGCTATAACTTGGGCAAGTCGGAGGGTACGGCTACTTTCAGGACGGAAATAGACGTCATGCGAACGTATCTGGAACTGCAGCAGATGCGGCATGATTTCGAGGTGAAGCTGGATATTGCGGAAGGGACCTATCTCGATAGTCCTGTCGCAAGGTTTATCCTGCAGCCCATCGTGGAAAATGCCGTTTGTCATGGCCTTGACGATCACGGCAAGCTGGAAATCTGTATTTCGCCTGACGAAACCGCGCAGATGGTGCGCATTATGATTCGCGATGACGGCAAAGGGCTAAGTCAGGAGACGCTTGCCTTATTGCAGCGCGATACGCCGGATCAGCAGCAGACAGGCTGGGGGATTGGACTTCGTTATGTCCGATCGATGCTTGAATCCTTTTATGGCTATAAAGCTCGTATGGGTATAGAAAGCACTCCGAATCACGGCACAACCGTTACGTTAACCCTTCCCATTCAGCAGTATAGAAAGGAGAGAGCGATTTGATTCGTGTATTAATCGTTGACGATGACAAGCTTGCCCGCAAAGGCTTCATTTCGATTATGCCTTGGACCAATCACGATATGATTGTAGTCGGCGAAGCGGCGAACGGCGCGAAGGCGCTCGAATTTATGGAAAGGCATGAGGTGGATCTCATGTTCGTCGATCTTTCGATGCCCGTCATGTCGGGAATGGAGCTGCTTCAAGTCACGCGGCAAAGATTTCCTGGGCTGCGCTCCGTTATTTTATCTTTTCATGAAGAGTTCGAGAATGTGCAAACGGCTTATCGCATGGGGGTGCTCGATTATATATCGAAGGTGCGTCTGGAATCGGAGGACGACGAGCAAATATTGAACCGAATCCAGCAGCAAATGACAGGAGAAAAGCCTCATCACTCAGCCAAGCCTCCCGCGGTATCCGCGCCTGTGGCTGCTTCCGAGCAAGACGTCTGCCTACAGGAGGAAGAAGAATGGAGAGGGCTGGAGCAGGAGTGGCGGTCGCACTATTGGCTTTATAATGAATCGGTCTTCCAGCGCTTATGCAAAAGGACCGTAGAAGCCAAGGTTTCTTTTCGCCGTCTGGAAGGTCTGTTCATGCGTGTGTTGTCACAAATGGAGACCGTTATCGCAATGGATGCCGAGCTCCGGTCAGATGCCAATGACGTCCGGTCGGCGGTTGAATGGCTGCGCGATTACAGGAAACGCGTGTATGCGCACGTTGCGGCATCCTCCGATTTCACCAATACGACGACCAGCATTCTGAGGGCTGTGCTGTTCATTCGCGAGCAGGCTTCGAATACGCTGCATGCCGAGGACGTCGCCGATCATGTGCACATGAGCCGAAGCTATTTTAGCCAATGCTTTAAGAAGCTGACGGGCACGACGTTCAATGATTACTTAAGACAAGAGCGGATAAGAGCGGCCGAGCGTCTGTTATGCGAAACGAATCAGTCGATCGCGTGGGTTGCTCATGCTGTAGGCTACAACGACTCCAAGTATTTTTCCCACCTCTTCTATGAACAGACTCGCCTCTTGCCCTCCGAATTTCGTGCTCAGTTCCACAGGGGGGAAGAATGATTTCATCTTATCGAACAAACATCTACCTCGGCCCCTTATTCGTCGCAAAACACGGCACAACCGTCCGACTTTTTTTCTCCGCTTCCAATGTACAATGAGAAGGCAAGAAACGAAGCAACCGCTTACAAAACAAGAATTGCTTCGCCATTCTCTTAGGGAGGGATTAGATGAAAAAGAATATGGCAATGCTGCTTTCCGTCGTATTGCTTGGCCTAACCTTGACAGCATGTACTTCTTCCAATGATTCATCGAATAATTTGAAAGCGTCTTCACAACCAGACTCGAGCTCCCAGCTTTCGGGAGACGATTTGGCCTTCTCCAAATTTGACAAGCCTGTTGACGTTCACATCGGCATGGTGGTAGATCCAACAGACAAAACGCTGCCGGAAGGCGACAGCGTAAGCAATAACCAATACACGCGCTACCTCAAGGAGAAGTACAACATCAACGTCATCGTGGATTGGACCGCGGCCACCGGCAACGATTTCAAGCAGAAGGTCAGCTTAACGATCGCTTCGGGCAAGCTGCCGGACGGCATGGTTGTCGACGACCGCTCGTTCATGACCAAAGCGGCCAGCTCGGGATTGCTCTATGACATCACCGATATATTCCAGCAATATCAGTCCTCTCAGGTGAAGGACATTATGGCGAGCACCGAAGGCCGTGCATTGGAAAATGCCAGCTACAAGGGCAAGATGGTTGCGCTCCCGAACATTACGGTGGATACCGACGGCGTTCACGTCTTGTGGATTCGCAAGGATTGGCTCGATAAGCTGCAGCTGCCCGTGCCGAAGACGGTGTCGGATGTTGAAAAGGCGGCGAAAGCTTTTATCGATAATAAGCTTGGCGGGGACAAAACGATCGGTATTGCCGGTCCATCCAAAAATACTTTCCCGTATTCCACGTTCCTTGTTTCCTCCAACAATATGGGCGGATTCGATCCGATTTTTGGCGCGATGGATGCGTATCCGGGCTACTGGCTTGACAATGGCGACGGATCGGTATCGTACGGAACGATATCAGACAATACAAGAAAATCATTGGCTTTGCTGGCTGATTGGTACAAAAAAGGGCTTATCGATCCCGAGGTAGGCACACGCGACAACGTAGGGGATCCGATCAATGCCAATCAGACAGGCATTTTCTTTGGTCCATGGTGGAATGGCGGCTACGGCAACGGGGACTCCTTCAAGAACGATCCGACGGCGAACTGGCAGGCCTATCCGGTCTATTCCGATGATAACAAGTGGAATGCGCATATGAAAACGACGGGCAGCACCTACACCATTATTAGCAAAAACGCCAAACCGGATGTCGTCAAAGCGATCATGATCATGAATAACGCTCTTGTGCGCGATGAAGCGACCTTTGATTTATCCGTTGCCGTGGGCTGGTATCCGCTTCGCAACGTTATGGCTGCAGCTAATGAAACGGAATACGAATATGTCGAGCTTCTGAAAGTGCTGAAAGGCGAGACCGATCCAGAGGATTACAATAAGCCGAACAGCTTGTACAAATTGATGTATGCGGATGCGAAAAAGGTGAGGGACGTCATTAAGCCTCCGTACGACGATCTGAATGTGAGCAACTTCAGCACGGCTAACTTCGGCGATTTCCAGCGTTTGTACTCCATCATGATCGGCGATCGTCCGTTCACGACGATTCCTATCGACAAGAAGGTATTTAGCGTCACCTACAACCAGACGCCTACGATGGAAACGAAATGGGCCAACCTGAAGAAGATGGAGGACGAAACCGTGATGAAGATCATCCTTGGCCAAGCGTCCATCGATTCCTTCGACAAATTCGTGAAGGACTGGAAGTCCCAAGGCGGAGACGAGATCACGGCGGAAGTGGCGGAGCTCTTGAAGAAATAAAATGGCGGAAGCTTGCGGAAGGCACTGCGGTTTCGAAGTGCACTCCGCAAGCTTTGCTATACGGATAGGAAGAAGGGAGGTTAGACGCATTGAGGAAATTAGGCCATCAGAAACATTATTATTTGATGCTGCTGCCGGGCATGGTCTGGCTAGTGATGTTCAGTATCGTGCCTATGACCGGAATTGTGATGGCTTTTCAGAATTTTAACCCGGGAGCGGGGATGTTCAAATCCGAGTGGGTGGGACTCGAAAACTTCAAGTATATGTTTCAGCTGAATGACAGCAAGACGGTCATCATCAATACGTTTATTATCGCTGTCGGCAAAATCGCGCTCAATTTGCTTGTTCCGCTCGTCTTTGCCATTTTGCTGAACGAGCTTCGCAGCTTGCGCTACAAAAAGCTGGTACAGACCGTCGTTTACCTGCCGCACTTTCTGTCGTGGGTTATTATGTCAACGATTGTCATCGGGATCTTCGGCTATTACGGCGTCGTCAATACGGTTATCGGGATGTTCGGCTTCGATCCTAAGCTATTCATGGCGGATGCGGGTATATTCCGGCAGCTCGTCATCGGCACCGACGTGTGGAAGGAGTTCGGCTTTAACGCCATTATTTATCTTGCGGCGCTAACGGGCATTAATCTCAATCTGTATGAGGCGGCCGCCATTGACGGGGCCAATCGTTGGCAGTTGATCCGGCACGTTACGCTGCCTGCTCTGTCGACTACGGTTGTGTTGCTGGGTGTCTTAAGCTTGGGCAACGTGCTGAATGCCGGCTTCGACCAAGTGTATAACCTGTATAACCCGCTTGTGTATTCAACAGGGGATATTTTGGATACATGGGTGTACCGGCTGGGCTTGCAAAATCTGCAATACTCGCTCGCGACGGCTGCCGGATTGTTCAAGTCGGTCATTAGCTTTGTGCTCATATTCATATCCTATCGTCTGGCGTATCGCTATGCCGATTACACGGTATTCTGAAGGAGGGAGCTGCATTGGTCAGAAATATAACGGTAGGCTCGCGGACGTTTGAAATTGCCAATATCGTCGTCCTCGGTCTTCTTCTCGTCAGCTGCATATACCCGCTTTGGTACACTTTCTGTGTATCGATCTCCGAGAAAGCGGCCGCCAATGCGGGCTTGGTTACGATATTTCCTATCGGTTTCTCCTTGTCGTCGTATAAGGAGATTATTAGCGACAGTCTGTTCTTTAACGCGTTCTGGATTTCCATCCAACGCACCGTGCTCGGTACGGGATTCGCCTTGCTGATGACGGTATTAATGGCTTATCCGCTGGCAAGGCCCAAGAAGGATTTCAAAATGCGCAATACGTTCATGTGGGTGCTTGTCTTCTGCATGCTGTTTAACGGGGGATTGATCCCTTGGTATCTTACCATTCAAAACTATCATTTGATCGATACGATCTGGGCGTTGGTGCTTGGCGGAGGAGTGCCGGTATTCGACGTAATCTTGATCATGAACTTCTTCCGCAATTTGCCGAAGGAGCTGCATGAGGCGGCCGTAGTCGACGGCGCCGGTCCTTGGTCAGTCCTGTTCCGGGTGTATATTCCATGCTCCATTCCGGTTCTTGCCGCAGTGGCGTTGTTCCTTAGCGTATATCATTGGAACGAGTTTTTTAACGGATTGGTGCTCATGAACACCTCCGCTAAATATCCGCTCCAAACCTATATCCAGCAGCTTGTCGTCAACATTCCGGTTGGCACCAATCTAACCCCCGAACAATACAAGAAGCTGTCGGAGCTGTCTAACCGGACGCTGAATTCGGCTAAAGTATTCATCGCCATGGTGCCGATGCTGATCGTATATCCGTTCCTGCAAAAGTATTTCGTATCGGGTATTATGCTAGGCGCCGTGAAGGAGTAAAACAAAAAGACCGCCTTAACCGGCGGTCTTTTGCTGTATTGGAAACTGTTTTTTTATTTGCGGCGTTTTTTCATCATGCGGGTATAGATGATAAGTGCGACAGCGATCATTGCCATGAATCCTAAGTTGGACGCTATTTCCTGCTCTAAACCAAACAACATGCAAAGGTTAGTAATCAGACTTTTCGTCAGCAGCGCGGTTACTATCAATATTAGCGGTCTTATAAAATTGTATCTTCTCATCCCTTGCCCCCTGTTTCTGGACGTTATAGGCCTGTCTACTCCGGCAAGTATATCAATTGCCGGCCTGTTCGTCCAGATGTGGCGGCGTTCTCCATCCAAAACCCCTTAACCGCTACAATATTAAGCCTCTTTCGTTTTTTCGCTCTGGAGATAGTCCATCAGTCTTAAAATAATGGCAGCCATTTCGGCCCTTGTTACCGTTCCTTCGGGTTTGAAGCTGCCATCGGGATAGCCTTGAAGAATACCATTGTCGAGTGCCCGTTGCACGCCTTCTGTTGCCCAACTTGGTATTAGCGAAGCATCAGTGAAATTAGACAGATGTTTGTCGGCAGAAGCGTCTGCATCCTTAATTAGCTTCCCTATCATCGTGGCCAATTGAGCCCTTGTAAGAGCTCCTTCTCCATCGAAATCGCCACCGTTGCCTACCATAATTCCATATTGAAGCACCGCCGCGACATACGGTTGGGCCCAAGCTGGAATGGATTTAAGCCATTCATTATTTTCTGACGTACTTAAATGAATATCGGTAATACTTAAGTTTAGCGCTTTGGCAATGACAACGGCCATTTGGTAACGAGTAGTGCTTACATTAGGTTTGAACGTATTGTCGGTAAACCCTTGAAGAACATTAAGGCTCATCATTTTTAAAATATCAATATTTGCCCAGCTCGCATTGGAATCCGATGGTTGATATACGTTTTTATTCTCCAGTACGGAAATCCAGGTTCCTGGAGGCACTTCCGCGCCTAGTAGATTTCCATTTACCGAAGTGGGGACCGCAATCCAAGCTTTATAGACGCTATCATAATAATACACCAGGGTATGATTCGAAAGCGTACCGCTTACGGGAATGTTAACGGAGCTTCCCTCTAACGGCTTGAAGGCTTGTACGATTATCTTCACATTAGCATTGTCTAAAGTTGGTGGCGTAATATCCTCATCTGTATTACCGCCGCTATTATCGGAAGGTAAGGTTTGATTATCTTCAGGTGGCTTTGATGGCGCGCTACTAATTGTCGTAAAGTCCCAGGTAGTCGTATCCATAAAACCGCTGAACGCATTTCCCGAGAGATCGACAATCGCGCCGGACGTAATTTGTACGTAGTACGACGTGTTCTTCTCCAGCGCAAGGTATGGAGTAAGGATAACCCTAGAGCCGGATAGTTCTACTTGGGCTTTGCCATCAGCAAAGACGCTGCCGCCTGAAAGGTAGATGTCTAGAACGGGTGAAGCAACACCTTGTTTGTACAAGCGAATGTCCCCGTCACCGAGCATGACATCTTCGTCCAACGTGAGGATCAAGCTGCCCGAAAGCGGAGCCTTCCGATTATCGTCGGGCGAGATAGAGACGAGCTGCGGCGGAACTAGATCATAGGTATTGAAGTGCCACTCCGCGCCGACTAGTCCGGAAAACGGCAGGCCGCTATAATCCTCGAACGATCCGCTAGAAACTTCAACATAGTAGGCCGTTGCGCCGGATAGATCCACGTTGGGATCCAGCATCACGTTATTTCCGCTAAATTCAATATCCGCACCTTGGATCTCGCCGTCGGCAATCGCAAAGGTTTGCGCGATAGATTGATCGGCTAGACGGCGAATATGAATGTTGCCTGTACCTAGACGAACAGGTTCATGAAAAGTTAGGAAAAGATTGGTATCTTCCCCCACCGTAGTCGAGGAAGGCGTAAAGTCGTTAAGAAACGGCGGTAAGTTAACCGTCGTAAAATCCCAAGTGGTCGTATCTAAAATACCGCTGAAAGCATTTCCCGACAGATCCACGATCGCTCCAGACGTAATTTGTACGTAATACGATGTGTTCTCTTCCAGTTCAAAGTTGGGAGATAGGGTAACCGTTGATCCGGATAGCTCCACTTGGGCGTCGCTATCGGAGAAGATGCTGCCGCCAGAAAGATAGATATCCAGAACGGGCGAAGCAACGCCTTGTTTGTACAAGTGAATGTCTCCGTAACCGAACATGACATCTTCGTTAAACGTGAGCGTCAAGCTGCCCCAAAGCGGAGCCTCCTCATCGTCATTGGGTGAGACGGAGACGAGCTGCGGCGGGACAAGATCGTAAGTATTGAAACGCCACTCCGCATCGATTAGTCCCGAGAACGATAGACCGTCAAGATCCTCGAACGCTCCGCTAGGAATTTCGACATAGTAGGCCGTAGCGCCGGACAGATCCACGTTGGGATCCAGCATCACGTTATTTCCGCTAAACTGGGCTTCGGCTCCTTGCATCTCGCCATCGGCAATCGCGAAGGTTTGGGCGATGGAATGATCGGCTAATCGTCGAATGTGGATATCGCCTGTACCCAGACGAACGGGTTCATGAAAAGCTAGGAATAGATTGGTATCTTCTCCCACCGTAGTAGAGGAAGGGTTATAGTCGTAAAGAAACGGTGGTAGGTTAACCGTCGTAAAGTCCCAAGTCGTCGTATCCAAAATACCGCTGAATGGATTTCCGGAGTGATCCACTAGCGCGCCAGACGCGATCTGTACGTAGTACGTCGTGTTCTCCTCCAGTTGAAAATATGGAGTAAGGGTAAGCGTTGAACCGGATAGCTCGACTAGAACATTCTCGTCATGGATGGCGGTGCCGCCAGAAAGGATAATGTCGAGAACCGGCGAAGCATCGCCCTGCTTGTACAAGCGAATATCTCCGTAATAGAAGTTGACATCCTCGTCGAAGGTGAGGCTTAAGCTACCCGAAAGCGGTGCTTCCGCATCGTCATCGGGCGAGACGGAGACTATTAATGGGGCGACCGTATCGGCCGTTTCATCAAGGGATAGGAAGTTTACGGGCAAACTGGTCTTGCTAGATTGGATGGCAGAATCATACGCCAAGGGCGTCGCTGCGGCATGCGCTACATAAGGTGCGAATATATTTATCATTTGCGTAGACGCGGTTGCAATCGTCAATATTTTTATACTATTATTTTTACTACTCTTTTTTTGCTTCATTTGCAGTCAATCCTTTCGACAATAAGTATCGTTCTATTATTTGGTTGAACTCCTTAAAGTCAGGAGCTATCGATATATAGTCTTCATAGCACTGATATAAAAATTYGCCGAAAAGGGACAGAACAATCTCTGCCTTAATGGATAAGTCGGTCTCTATTTTGACGGTTACCATTTTGCTGTATAACATTTCGTATTGAACCCGATTCATCGGTTGTAAAAAGTAGCGGAAGAACAGATTCTGCTGCAACTCCTTAAACTGGCCGTCGAATCGCTGAAATACGTTAGGTTGTTGATTTGTCTTCAACGCCATCATCGTTTGTTGGATTCCTCCAAAGAGGCGTTGCAGCTCATCGTATTGTTGTATCATTTTCTCCTTTCTGGATAGTAAAAAGGCGGCGTTCAATTCATTATCGTCCGGCTGCATGAACCATTCCTTCATTACGCTTCCTGGTTCAATTCGCGTATTCATGATTTCCGCTAATGGCTTGAAGATTGTTCCCTCAATAGCTGCGCCATCCGCAGTCGCGTTGATGACGGGGATCGCCGGATTTTTTCGTATATAATGCTCCATCTCCTTGCGCATCAAATTCAAAKCCTTCGTCGTTCTAACCTTCTGCCCCGTTACGCTGATGACCGGGAGGTCGGCATCCCCTTCTTGAGGAGCATAKGGAACCCCTTTCGAATAGTAGCTATTGTCTCGATATGCGAAGTTTTGCCCAACCAAAATAATCGTAGAGCATTTTAATGCCTGTAGAACCTGCAGCGTAATAATGGCAATGGATGAGGCATCCTGAACAATGATGGAAGTATGCTCCTTGTCGAAATAATAGGACGAAACCGGATCCTGACTAATCGGTACGTATATTTTTAACCACGGGAACTGTTGTAACGTGTTTTGGTCGACTGTTGTGCCAAACACCAAGGGGAAGGCATCATTATTTTCGCGATTGGCCCGGTGAAATACCCTTTGAGTAGTTTCGTTTGGATCATAGGCAAACGCGGCATCGGGAACAAAGCCGTATTCAACGAACGTATTGATAGCCGAACCCACTGTAAATATGTAGGCGGAGCCGTTCTCTTTGATATTTCTGATGTTCTCCATTTCGTCTTGAAGTGATGGGCCTGCGGCGACCAACAGCACGGGCTTGTCCCGAAAATGATTCTGATAATCGAATATACTTCGAGACTGAATCGTATATTGGAAATTGCTCAGGCTGTTTTTTACCCACTTTTTCTCGAAATGATTGTTGATTTGCATGATCTGTTTCTTATTATCGACAATATTCTCCATAGTCTTTAATACATGAGCATGCAACGGTTGGAAGGCTCTCCGATAAGCGGGCAAAGTCAAGATGGTAAAACTGACGGATACCTGATAAACGAATGATTTCAGATCTTGATACGTTTGTGTTTGATCGAAGCCGATAAAAAGATTTCGCAACATAGTCACATCGAGCTCTTCGAGCGAAACCTCCGATAGAAATGCATGCAATGCTTTTGCCGACGGCTCGTAAATAGAATAAGGCACCTGGGGGTAAGCCTTGCTGAATTTGCGAATAAGGTAGCCGAGCCCGACTCCGAAGAAAAGGACGTGATGCTCCGTCTGAGACAATTGATCGTCTGCGTTTTGAAGGATTTGAGCAGCTTCCTGCCACGGATCGTGTTGGTTATGCAAATAGATCGATTGTTTGTCTAGCTTCACTGCTAAATTATTATATAAATGATATTCTCTCTGAATATCCAACTTGTCTAACGATGCTAATTGCTCTAAAGTAATTAATTTATAGTATAGATCCAAACGATTTTCCTTTAAATAGTTTAAGTTTTGTAGGTACATAGTTCCGCCTTCTATTTGTTTTTCTTTTATTATTCTACAATATAACACAATTTTCCTCCAATTTAGAATGTGAGTGGCTGTTGATCAACTCGGAAAGTGTCGGTTTTGATAGATTTCCGCGAAAAATATCAAGTTATTTCAGCCGATTGACAGATGTATGGCTCCACTGTATACTAGCCAGCATAAGTGATGTTAGTATATATGACATAGAATGATGCGGCTCGTTCCGGTTGGGCCCAAACGATTAGATCCCCTTACTTCATCGTGCAAACACTCTGTAACCAGATCGTGTGCATGTCTGCAGAAGGGGATTTTTGTTGTCGCATCTGAACAAATGTTCATGTTTACTAGAACTTAATTTCATTTTGATGCTTTGATTACAAATGAGAACTACTCTATTAAGGATGTAATGCTAGTTATTGTGAAATTTTTGGTAGGAGAGAGGAGAGAAAGAAAGATGTTGCATTGGATTTCCCGTATCAAGAGACAGACAGGTATGATGCTAGCGGCGGTTATGGTAGTCGGCAGTACGCTCGGAAGCATTGGCGCGCCAGTATGGGCAGCGTCGGCTGATCATGTTGTCATTTCGCAAGTGTACGGGGGCGGAGGCAACAACGGGGCAGAGTACAAAAATGATTTTATCGAGTTGTACAACCCCACCGATTCTCCGGTCACAATGACGAATTGGAAGGTACGTTATGCCAGTGCTGCTAATCCGTTTGATGCTGCTAATGTTACGGCTATAAATGGCACAATTAATGCCAAAGGCTACTTTCTAATTAAGCAATCGGCAGGCACAGGCGGGACGAAGGATCTGCCTGCTCCCGATGCAGTCGGAACGTTACTCTTGAGTGGCACGAACGGGAAAGTGGATTTGGTTGACGGTTCTAATACTACAATCGATTTGGTAGGCTTCGGGTCGGCAAACTTATCAGAGACGAGTCCGACCCCTGTATTATCGAACACGACCGCAGCTATTCGGAAGGCCGCTGCAGGCGCAGCGGAAGGCAGTCGCGGAGAGGATACGGATAATAACTCGGCCGATTTTGAAGTTAAAACGCCGGATCCTCGCAACAGCAGCTATAACGAGCTTGCCGTAAGTCCCGTTACGGCCTCGCCTAGGCCCAATGCTTGGCCTGCAGGTACGGAGATCTCGTTGGAGTCTGCAACGGTTGGTGCCTCTGTCTATGCTTCCGTGTATGGATCGGGAGGAACGGAAGACTTCGAGCCGTATACGGGACCGATCGTAATAAACGAAGCGACAACGATCAAAGCTTACGCGCAGGCGCAAGGTATGGCGGACAGCCCGGAGTCGACTTTCGACTATACGATATTGGAAAAGTCGGGCGTTGCTGCGGCGCGTACGACCGCTAAGGCGCAAAATGTGTGGACCGAAGGCGTCGTGACGCACATTGACGGTGCCGAAATGTACATTCAGGACGAAACGGGCGGTATCGTGTTGTACGGATTCTCGCCGTTTGCGGAGGTCGGAGACCTTGTCGAGGTCGGCGGCGTTATGGACATTTACAGTAATCTAGAGGAAATTAAGCCTCAGTCCGGGCTAACTTATGAGGTCGCCCAGCAGGATGCCGGCGTACCGGAACCAAAGCTGTTAACGGGCGCGGATTTGTCGGCGGCTAACGGCGAGGCTCACGAGGCGGAGCTCGTTACGCTTGAAGATGTGACGATCACCGKCAAAGAAGGAAGCAAAGTAACCGCTAGCCAAGGCGGCAACACCTTTACAATCTACTCCAGCCTATCGAAATTATCGGTAAATAAAACTTTTGAAAAAATAACGGGTGTGATTAAGCAGTTTAACGCGGATTATCAGTTCATTCCGCTAAACGATGCCGCGCTGGTAGAGGATATGCTTTCGGTAAATGCAAGTCCGGGAGCAGGCCGAATTATTATCGGAAGCTCGGTAACTCTCTCGAGCCCGACTAGCGGAGCTGTGATTTACTATACGCTGGATGGTACTAGCCCAACGGCTGCAAGCGAGCTCTATGACGAACCGATTACGGTAAGCGAAGACGTTGTCATTAAAGCGATAGCCGTTGCCGGCGGACAGACTAGCGATGTCTATACGTTCGAATACGAGGCTTCGGTGGCCCCGCGCATCCACGATATTCAGGGCGAATCCCATTCGTCGGAATATGCGGGACAGACGGTTACGGACGTTGAAGGCGTCGTAACGCAGTACGGTTACACCTTCGCCACGGGCGCTTACAAAGGGTTCTTCATGCAGGATCCGAATCCCGATGATAACATCAACACTTCCGAAGGGATCTTCGTATACAGCACGAACGAATCGCTGAAGCCGACAATCGGGAG
Organism: Paenibacillus sp. 2TAB19; assembly: GCF_052115185.1. Taxonomy (NCBI): domain Bacteria; kingdom Bacillati; phylum Bacillota; class Bacilli; order Caryophanales; family Paenibacillaceae; genus Paenibacillus; species Paenibacillus sp. 2TAB19. Next base: position 23,543 of record NZ_JBFRGE010000049.1, read on the forward strand.
CCAGGTTGCGGTGACGGGTGCGGTATCCGAGTACAATGAAGGAAGCACAAGCAATTTAACGTCTACGCAAATTACGATGACCGCAAGAGCAATCTTATCTCCGACCGGGGCGATGCCTGAAGCCGTCACGCTTGGCAAGAACGGCAGAGTGATTCCATCATCCATCATCGACAATGACACCGTTCCGATGACGCAGTTCCAGCCATCGGAGGATGCCATCGACTTCTATGAATCCTTGGAGGGCATGCTCGTTAAGCTGCCAACGCCTACGATTTTGAGTCCGTATTGGACAAGCGGAAACGGCAACTCCATGCTGTACAATATACCGACAAGAATCGAAAATGATGCAAACGACGTTGTTACGGCTGCAGGAGGGTTGGTGCTTAAAGAGCTGAACAACCTGAATCCGCAGCGTCTCTTGATCGCGTACGGCGATCCGGGTCAGGAAGTCAGTACAGGCGACAAGTTCAATAGCGACGTAACAGGCGTTATTGGCTACAACAACGGCAATTTCAAGGTGATTCCGGCATGGAACGGCTTGCCGGCTATTACCCAAAATACGTTCGAGCGTGAAACGACTACGCTTGAAATCAACGACGATAAATTATTAATCGCTTCTTATAACATTGAAAATTATTACCCGGGCGTAGGGGCGACCAAGACGGAGAAATTGGCCGAATCGATCGTATCCAACATGAAGAAACCGGATATTATCGGCGTCGTCGAGATGCAGGACGGCAACGGCGAAACGAATAACGGCACGGTTGAAGCGGATGCATCCGACTTAATCGCCGCGATCAAAGCTGAAGGCGGTCCCGATTACGTCTACACGGACATCGCTCCTCAGAACAACCAGGATGGCGGAGCGCCAGGCGGAAATATTCGCGTAGGGTTCCTTTACAATCCGGATCGCGTAAGCCTCTCTAGCAGCGAGAACGATCGGAAAGGTTCCGCGATCGAAGCTGTTGGATACACAGCCGCTACGAATGAATTGAACTACAATCCGGGCCGAATCGATCCGACGAACCCTGCATTCAACAGCTCGCGCAAGCCGCTTGCGGCTCAGTTCGAATTCAAAGGCGAGAAAGTAATCGTCATCGCCAACCACTTTAATTCCAAAGGCGGCGACAACGGGCCATTCGGCGTCGTTCAACCTCCTGTGCTGTCGAGCGAAGCGCAGCGTCATCAAATCGCGGCAATCGTGAACGGCTTTGTAAAGGATGTGCTTACGAAAAATTCGGAGGCCAATATTGTCGCTCTAGGCGACTTGAACGACTTCCAATTCACTCCAACGGCACAGATATTGAAAGGAAACGAGCTCGACAATCTGATCGACGAGCTTCCGTTGAACGAACGGTACACGTATACGTTCGACGGCAATTCGCAGGTGCTTGACCATATTTTGGTCAGCAAAAACCTGACTGCAAGCGCTGAGGCGGACGTTGTCCACTTGAACGCGGACTTCTCGCCGTCGGACGGCCGGGTATCCGATCATGACGCCGTTATGGCGCAGCTCGACCTGAAGAAGCCGTCCGGCTTCCCGCTTACGGTTCTGCATACGAACGACACGCATGCGAATTTGGATACAACCAGCTCGCCGAATAGCGTCCTTCGCCGCGTGACGGCGATTAAGGATGCGAAAGCGGGCGCGACGAATCCGATTCTTGTCGATGCGGGCGACGTGTTCTCCGGTACGCTGTATTTCAACAAGTATCTGGGTCAAGCGGATCTCGAATTCATGAATTTGGTCGGTTACGACGCGATGACGTTCGGCAACCATGAGTTTGACAAAAACTCGCGAGTGCTTGCCGATTTTATCGGCAATGCCGAGTTCCCGTTCGTTTCCTCTAACGTGAACTTCTCGGATGATGCGATTCTGAAAGAGATGTTCAAGAATGAAATCGGAAATCCGGGCAGCGACAAAACGATCTATCCGGCGCTTATTATGGATGTTGACGGCGAGAAGATCGGAATCATCGGCTTGACGACGGAGGATACGGCGAATATCGCTTCGCCTGGCGACGTCAAGTTCGAGGACGCGGAGGCTAAGGCTGCTGCTGCGGTTGCCATGCTGAAGGGGCAAAACATTAATAAAATCATCGTGCTATCCCACCTGGGCTACGATGCGGACGTTGAGCTTGCCAAAGCGGTTAACGGCATCGACATTATTGTCGGCGGTCATAGCCATACCAAGCTGGACGAAGCGGTTGTCGACAATACCGACCCGAACGCGCCGAAGCTTATCGTGCAAACCGGGGAGAAGGGCCAATTCCTTGGCAGACTCGAAGTTATGTTTAACGATGAAGGCGTTCTGACGGAATGGGACGAAGAGCTGATCTCCATTGACGCGAAGAACGGCACGGCGTATGTCGTGGCCGAGGATGCGGAAGCGAAAGAGATCCTCGATACCAAGTATAAACCGGGTATTGTTGAGCTTTCGGGTACGGAGGTCGGCAATACGGAAGTCATACTGAACGGCGTAAGAGCGGACGTACGCTCGAAGGAGACGAATCTCGGCAATCTGATTGCTGACGGCATGCTGGCCGCAGCCAAGGCGGCTGGCACGAATGCGGTCATCGCGCTGCAGAACGGCGGCGGCATCCGCGACTCGATCAATGCAGGTGCGATTACGCAAGGCGAAGTGCTTACGGTTCTTCCGTTCAATAACGATCTGGTTACCATTTCGTTAACGGGACAAGAAATCAAGGAAGCAATGGAGAACGGTGTCTCCACCATTACGACGACAAAGGACGGCCGGTTCCCGCATGTTGCGGGCATGCGATTCGACTATGATTCAACCAAGCCGGTGAACGAGCGCGTCGTGCGCATAGAGGTGAAGAATGGCAACAGCTATGTTCCTCTTGATCTGAACGCGACCTATGAAGTGGCAACTAATGCGTTCACGGCCAAAGGCGGAGACTTCTACGCTTCGCTGGAGAAGGCTTATAAAGAGGGACGCGTTAATCTGCTTTATTTGCCGGATTACGAGGTATTTACGAAGTATATCCAGAAGGTTGGAACGATTACGGCGTCTACGTCAGCAGTCGAGGGAAGGATCGTTGATTTGAACGGTAGTCCGCTGCCGACACCGACGCCGACACCGACACCGACACCGAAGCCAACGCCAAAACCGCCGGTAACAACGCCAACACCGGAACCGACGGCAACGCCGACACCAACGCCAACACCGACACCGACACCGACACCTACACCTACACCGACACCGACACCTACTCCTACTCCGGAGGCGCCGGAAGTTTCGTTTACGGATGTGGGCAACCACTGGGCCGCGGAGTCGATCGAATCTGCTATCGAAGCGGGCTTTATTAGCGGTTACGGGGACGGTACGTTCCGTCCTGATGGCCAAACGACAAGAGCGGAGTTTGTTACGATGATAGGCAGAGCGCTTAAGCTTGATGTTTCATCGAGCGGCGAATTGAACTTTGCGGATGCCGATCAAGTGCCGGCATGGGCGCAATCATTTTTCGCCCAGTTGGTCAAGGAACAAGTCATCGCTGGTTATGAGGACAATACGCTGCGTCCGTCCAATCCGTTGACACGGACGGAGATGACCATCATTCTAGTGCGGGCGCTGGGCATTGAGGTCGATCCCGATGCAGTGCCAACGTTTACCGATGCCGATGACATCAAGCTGTGGGCTCGTCCGTATATTGCGGCTGCTTATGCAGAGGGCTTGATTGAAGGCATGGGCGGCAACCGGTTCGAGCCGGAATTAAACGCAACGAGGGCTGAGGTCGTTACCTTGCTGCTTTCCGTTCTGGAGTATTTGAAGAACAAGCAATAAGGAGACCATAAGCTAACCAGATTGTGCAAGAGTCCCGGTTCACTGCATTCGCGAGTGGGCAGGGGCTCTTTTGCATGCGCGGCAGTCATTGTCAATAGGACGGCCATTTGGTATAGTTTTGAAGAAAATAATGATTCATGTTGAGAAGAGTTGGGTGCTAATGGCGGATGAGCGAGCGGAAGATAAGCTTAGCAAAATGATAGATGCGGCAAGACTATATTATGAACTAAATCACAATCAAGAGGAAATCGCCCAGAAGCTTGGCGTCTCGCGTCCGACGATCTCGAGATTCTTGCAGCAAGCGAAGGACGAAGGGTATGTGCAAATCAAGATCGTCCACCCGGGAGAAAACAACGGTGCTCTTGCGGTAAGATTGGAGACGAAGTTCGGGCTGAGGAAAGCGGTAGTCGCATCGGTGCCGCATTACGAGGACGGCGTTGTCAAAAAGTACATCGGCGAGGCAGCGGCCCACTATCTATATGATACGGTCAAGAATGGCGACATTATCGCCGCTACATGGGGGACGACGCTGTATCAAGTGGCGCTTCATCTGAAGGACAAGCCTGTCCGCGACGTCAAGGTCGTACAGTTGAACGGCGGCGTCAGCCACTCGGAGACGAATACATATGCGTATGAAGTTTTACATTTGTTCGGCAAAGCATTCCACACCATGCCGTATTTCATCCCGTTGCCGGCGCTGGTCGATCATAAGATCGTGAAGCAGACGATCGAGAAGGATCGCCATATCCGCAATATTTTGGAGCTAGGCAAGCAGTCTAATATCGCCGTGGTGACAGTAGGAGCTCCGTCCGAGGATTCGGTGCTGATTCGAGCGAACTATTTTACCGAGGAGGAACTGGCTATTATTCGAGCGAAAGGGGCAGGAGACATCTGCTCCCGTTATATCGACACGGCCGGCGACATTTGCTCGGAGGAGCTTGATCAACGGACGATCGGCATCAGCCTGGACGAGCTAAAGCGGAAGGAACAGTCCATTCTAGTTGCCGGCGGGGCAAAGAAGGTAGACGGTATCTTCGGTGCGTTGACCGGTGGGTACGCGAACGTACTAATTACGGACCAATTTTCGGCCCGATATTTGCTGGAGCGGGAGAAGTAACGAGACGATGTAAATCCACAACCGGGTGAGGTTGTGGATTTTTGATTTGAGGAGAATGATGGATTCGATTTACTTGAATTGTCTTGGCCGTATAGAACATTTTTGATTCTACCTATGATTGTTGATACAAAATCAAAAATGACAATGACAATCAATAATCATCATATACGAAAAAGTCGGTGATGGATTATACTTCAAACACATTCTTGCCACTGTAAGAACATCCATATTCGGTTCAGTATATCCCTACAGACGCGAGGTGAGAGCACGAGAATTGAAAGCGCTTTAGCGAAGGGGAACCGGAGAATGAGCTTAATGAGGCGGGACTTGCAACTCTATGCATGGCTAGGAGGAGTGAAGTAAATGAAGAGAAGGCTTAAGAAGTACATGTCTGTACTGCTCGTCGTTTCCATGGCATTTATGCTTATGCCCGCGGTGGTTTTGGGCGCGGAAGAAGATGGGGGCACCGCATCAACCCCTTTGACAGAAGTGGGCAATGTATTGGATTTTGAGGATGGCGAGCTGGCAGGGACCGTAACCGGCGCTCCGGCAGCCACTGGCTCCGGATCAATTACGGTAGCTGATTTTGACTCCAAAGTACTTCGCGTTCAACCTCCATCCGATACCGATTCGAGCACGGCCAAACAAGCAAGTTATTGGTGGACTCTTCCTCTTGATAGCGGCGAATATGACCTTACCGGCAAAGATCAGGTTGAAGTCACCTTTGACTGGTGGGTTGACATTACCCGCCCTAGCGCGAACTCGCTCGATGTCCGCCTTAACGACGGTGCGGATCAAGTCGTAACGCTTCGAACTGCCGGAGGCGGAACTAATGCGAACTCACCGGCAACCGTATCCTACTACACAGGAAATATGACAGCCAATAACGCTCCGGCAATAGGAAGTGCCACTAACGCGCTAACAGGCGTGCCGCGCTTGACCAAACTTTCGGCAACTATAAACGTTGATCTTCTGGCACAAGAGGCATCAATCAGCGTTACCGACGGCGGTTCACTGGCATACACCACGCCTCAGCCAATCGCAATAGGCTCCGATGAGCTGACCAGCATGAGCATAGGCGCGAGCCGGGCAAGCGGACAGACCTGGGCAAGGTTTAACGCGGTTACGGGCGTTGACTGGGATGAAAGCACCTATGGAATGCGCGTTGATAATATCCTATTCAAGGCCGCTTCGTCCGGTGGAGTAAAACCGATCATCAACCCGAGCGAAATAACCATATCCCCAACTTCCACCGCTAATTTGGAATATGGAGAAGGTTCGCTTGCCGACAAGCATTCAGCCACATTCAGCGCGGTTGTCATGCCTATCAATGCAACCGACCGAACGTTTAAATGGTCGATCAGTGACGATACCATTGCCGCTATCGTTGTAAACGATGATGACAGCGTAACCGTTACTGCGGTCGGCGAAGGCGAGGCCACTCTTACGGCTGTGTCCAATATGGACGGTTCCATTACGAACAGCGTACGTATCAATGTAACCTATGTGCCGTCGATTACGGAGCCTACTCCGGACTTTTCTGCCCTATTAGCAGATGGGTACACGCAGCAATTCGGAAGCAATTTTGCAGGTGACGCTGCAACCCCGCTATGGATATTCGCTGGCGGTACATACCATACGCTTGCCAGAGAAGAYGCTCCGCAAGTCAATAATTATTTCGGATTTGCCGCGTCCGGTTCAGGCAACCGCGGCGGTAAGGGAGATTTGCCGTATGCCGTTTCCGGCAGCAAGGTATATGCTAATTTGGACTGGAAGGTTCCAGCGGTTTCCACCGCGCAGAATACGTTTAATTTAAGTTTCCAGGATGGATCCAATGTTCTGCTTAGTTTAAGAACAGGCACCTATAACGGCGCAAGGACAATAGGCGCGTTTGCAGGGGCTTTACCGGGACCAACCGGCTCTAACCCGGCTAATTTTTGGAGCAGCAACCGTTACCATGCGTTTACTTATAACGAGGTTAATATATGGTATACGGTAGGCATAGAGTTTGATTTTGACACGATGATCGCTACGGTTTCCCTTGTTCCGAGGGATAATGCCGCGGCGGAGCCGTCGGTGCTGACGGTTCCTTTTGAGGGAAGCCAGATAAGCTCGTTCGTTCTTACTGGCGAGCGTGCTGGAGGAAATAACCTCGGCGTTGTAGATAATGGCGTCGATAACTTGTACTTCTTTACAAAGCCTCTTTCATCGGACACGATAACAGAAGTGCTGCCATATGACTTCTTGCCGGAGCGTCCAGGGGCAGCGGACAATAATACATGGCAGAGTTGGTTTAAGACGGTTTACATCGGGGATGTGGCTGATGAGGCAGGGCTTAATCTGCCGGCAACCATTAATGTTAAGGTGGCGGGCGGCACTACCGAATCGGTAGGCGTAACCTGGGAATTGACAGAAGCCCCATGGTCTGCAACAGCCGCGGAGTTGGTTTATGACCCGAATAAGCAGGGCGTATTCTCCTATGTAGGAACGCTTGCGGGTGTACCTGGCGTAGCAGTCAACAGAATGGGAGTATCAGCGAAGCTTTACATTGAGAACCGCTATGAAGACAAAATGACATCCGAGCCGTACTCAATGGAGTGGCTGGACAGAGGAGTTGTAGCCGTTCCGGCAAACAGCGGAGAAGGCATACTTGTAACATGGCGATTGCTCGCTTCGGAATATAACAAGGGCTTAACATTTAACGTGTACAGAAACGGCGATAAGGTCAACACGTCACCGGTTGCTGTGCTGGATTATGTTGACGCAGGCGGTACAACCGGAGATTTCTACGAGGTAGAGACGATAAGTACCGGCGCAATAAGCAATCCTGCAACTGCATGGGCCAACAATCATATCGATATTCCGATGCAGAGGCCGGCGGATCGTCCAAACCCGGCGCTTGCTTACGGCGCGACATCCAGTGCGGATCCTATTACCTACACAGCCAACGACACTTCCGTAGCGGATGTTGATGGTGATGGACAATATGAGATTCTTGTAAAATGGTATCCGTCTCAGGCGCAAGACCCGGGCCTTACAAACAGGCATACCGGCGAGACGATATTCGACTTGTATACCCTTGAGGGCAAGTTGCTGTGGAGAATCAACCTGGGTATCAATATCGTATCCAGCGCGCATCACAGCGCGTTCAACTTCTATGATCTGGATCAGGACGGAAAAGCCGAGTTCTCGGTTAAAACAGCAGACGGAACCAGGGGGTATCTTCCTAAAGCGGACGGTACGATCGATGACCTGACTGACACTCCGGCTTGGGTATTGGGCGACCCTGAAGCGGTATGGGTAGGCGGACTTCAAAACCCGTCAAATGATAACCAGGTCAACAATACGGCGCTTGGCAGAGTGGCGTCCGGCCCGGAAACCTTAACGGTATTCAACGGCGAAACAGGCACGCCGGGTGATACGGTCGATTATTTTGCGCCGTACAACATAACCTCCAACTGGGGCGACACCAACAATAACCGCAGCGATCGCTTCAACGGAGCGGCGGCCTATATGCCGAAGAATGGCGAGTATGGCGCGGAGCCTTATCCTACGGTTATCGAGGTGCGAGGTCACTACGGTCCGCATTTTGCAGCTGCTTATCAGTTCATAGACGGCAACATTGTGGAACTCTGGACGTTTACGCTAGCGAATTGGAACGCCGGCAGTAATCAAGGCAATCATAACTTACAGATTGCCGATGTGGATTTTGACGGTTATACCGAGGTAGTGCTGGGCGGCGTCACGATCGACCAAGACGGAACGCTCCTGTGGAGCACCAACGGAACCAGGGGTACAGTAGCTGCGGGTCACGGTGACGCTCTGCACGTAGCCGCAATGGTTCCGGGCAGCAACGAGATCTATGTGTTCCAGCCGCATGAAGCCGGGCCTCCGAACAATGTAACCTTGGTTCGCGGTTCTACAGGGGAGCCTGTGTGGACGTATGCGGCAAACCTAGGCGATGTTGGGCGCGGCGTTGCGGCGAATGTAACTCCTTTGCCGGGCTTCGAGGTTTGGGGAATATCGACGCCTATGTACAATGTTGTGAGCGGCGAGGTTATTACAACCGATGTCGGAGGCATTGGCGTAGCTAACAAGGCTCCCGTTAACTTCATCCTGTATTGGGACGGAGACCTGCTTAGCGAGTTCTTTGACGGGCCGGATAATTCGACCACAACAGGCGCGCCATCCATCACGAAGTTTAATTATGAGATTGAAACCGGGAACAGCGAGCTTACAACGCTTCAGACTTTGACCGGAACCTATTCCAACAACGGAACAAAGGCGAATCCAAGCCTGATCGCCGATATCCTCGGAGACTGGCGCGACGAGGTTCTTGTTCGCACTAGCGACAACAATTCTTTAAGAATCTACACGACGGATATTCCGACGGACAATGTGATTTTCACGCTGATGCATGATCCGCAGTATCGTTTGGCGGCGAACTCGCAGAACGCTATGTACAACCAGCCGGAGCATTTGAGCTTCTACCTGGGTGAAGACATACGAGACGAAGTTCAGGCGATGCAGCTTCCGGCGCCCAACCTCTACTATACGGATGCGCCAGCGGTGAATTCTACGCTTTCGGCAACGACGGCAACGTTCTATAAGAATGCTAGAGCTGACATCACGGTTACGGTTATACTAAAAGGAAACACGCTCACAGGAATCAAGAAGGGTGATACTGTACTTGCTGACACCGATTACAGCCTCGCTGCTGCAACTTTGGACGGCAAGCAAACGGTTACGATCAAGAAGAGCTACTTGGCAACGCTATCGAATGATGATGTCCTGACCTTCGTGTTCAGCGCAGGCGAGCCAGCGGAACTGAAGATCAAGGTGACGACGAAGCAGACGCCAAATCCGACACCGAATCCGGAAACTCCGACGGTTCCTGACTCGTCAACGGATTCCGGTACCGCGGAACAGAAGCCCACTCCGGAGAAGCCGGTACTGAACAAAGCCATCGCGAACGCAGAGCAGATAAAGGCTAATGTACAGCAAGCGCTGCAAGCGAATTCGCCGGCCAACTTCTCTGACGTACCGGGGACGCATTGGGCTGCAAAAGCAATCGAATATGCTTCGCAGCTTGGCATTGTCGAAGGCGATCCTAACGGTGAGTTCAAAGGTTCGGATCATGTAACCCGAGCTGAATTCGCTTCGATGATCGTTCGTGCGTTAGGTATGGATACGACAGGAGAGGACGGTTCCTTCTCCGACACGGATGGTCACTGGGCAGATGCATCCATTAGAGCATTGCATCGCGCAGGTATCGTATATGGTGCAGGCAATGGCGCGTTCAATCCTAACCAAGAGATCACTCGCGCCGAGATGGCTGCAATCCTAGCTCGTGTGCTGAACATGAGCGAGGCTAACGGAGTATCAAAGTTCTCCGATATCAGCGGTCATTGGGCTGCAGACCATATCGATCAGCTTAGCCGAGCAGGCATCGTGAACGGTGTCGGCGAAGGTAAGTTCGCACCGAATGGTACCGCTAACCGCAATCAGTCGGTGGCGATCATCATGCACATGCTGAACAACGTACTTGATCTCGGTCTCGATCTGTAAAATAATGAGGCTGTGGAAGTACGGACAATATGGGCTCTAAACGGTGCATATCGGACAATTTGTAGTCATTACGGACCCAGATAGCTTTAAAAGCATGCCAAACCCGTAATTACTGTTGAAATGGGATGATTACGGTTCGTTCGGTCCGTAATGATCTCACACTGAACGGGATGCCATTGATAGAGACGTCTCTGTCCGCAACGGCCTTATTAGCTTGATTTGAAAGGGCAAATTCAACATATATCTGCAGCATCCGTACAAATATCTGGCAGAGGAGGATGACGATTCAATCTATGGATGCGATCTTGAGTGTCGCAGAAGGAGAGCTCCTTAACTACTCAAAATAACGAGAAGTTTACGGTGTAATATTAGTTGAAAAAACGCACCCTGAGGGATGCGTTTTTTTGTTTGCTGATTTTTTCCAATTAAATTATAATCAATAAATTTCCTTCAAAAGCTCAAACACTTCCTCTACAGAAAGCCCGAAGGATTTGTAATACGAGGTGTCGATGATCATTTGCTTCAGGATCATTTCATTTCGTTTTTGGAGCATTTCATCGGGGGAGAGCTCGGTAACAAAACATCCTTTGCCGGTTACGGTGTAGATCAAACCAAGCCGCTCGAGCTCCTCCCATGCTTTTTTGACGGTAATGATACTGACGCGAAGTTCTGTGGCCGCTTGGCGTATGGGAGGCAAGCTATATCCGTTTTCTAGTTCGCCCTTCAGGATTTGTGCGCTGATTTGTTCAAAAAGCTGCTGATAAATAGGCTTCTCAGAGGTGTTCGATATAGCTATGTTCATTAGATTTCCACTTTCTCAAACCGTTTAATGGCAATACGATAAGCGATATACGTACAAATCGCGAATATGGCTATGCCCGTGATCAGGATTCCAAATTGAAGAGCGAGATTATCGGCACCGGTTCCTTTGAAAAGATCATGCACGAACGAATTTTGTATTCCGAGCCATTCCGCCCCTATGGCGAACAAAATGGCAGCCGTTATGGAAACAATCGACGCAGCGCCGTATTTGTAGGCTGTCTTATAATACATGGATATAAAGATGATGTTGAAGATCGCAACCATGACGAAGCATAGTCCCCAGAATCCTAACGAGGGCTGGAAGAAATAGTAGATCAAATTCGGATATAAGCGGATACTGATGAAGCCAAAGATCATGGCCACTACAAGGTGCAGCAATTCCATAATGACAATAACGGATACCCTTGCTTTTACCATGTCATTTTTGGTTACAGGCAGTATGCTCGTAAATATGAGATCGTTTTGCGTTTTATAGCCTGCGAACATATTCGGTATCGTAATGAAGCAAAAGTAAAGGATGACTAGGAAATACAACCATGAGGGAATAAACATTAAGGCGCCCGTCAAAAAAGGCATCACATAAAAGAAGGGACTTACGCCTAACTTCATTTCTTTCATCAGTAAGTTATACATCATTATCCTCCTTTTTCGAGAAGTAGATCATGATCTCTTCGAGATTGGGCGCGGTTGATTTGATATCCGAAGAGGAATCGAAATCGCTCGTATGGATCAAGCCAGTAAAGCCGAATGAATTTTTCTTATAGGAAATCAACTTGTCCTTGATCGAATCCAATTGCTCTTTGCTCCCGTTCACCAGACGATAGGTGTCGATGAATTGTTCTTTCTCGGAGCTGTTAATAATTTGTCCGTTATGGATGTAAGTAATATAGTCCGCGCACTTTTCCAAGTCGGAAGTGATATGGGTGGAGAACAGGATGGTGATTTCGCCATCTTCGACCAGCTCTTGAAAAATATCCAGCAGATTATCTCTCGCAACCGGATCAAGTCCGCTCGTAGGCTCATCCAGGATAAGGATTTTTGCGCCATGCGATAAAGCTAAGGCCAAGTTGTATTTTACTTTCATACCGGTGGATAGCTCGGCAATTTTTTTATTCTCATTCAAGTTAAATTTTTTTAGATAATTATGATAGGCTTGATCATCCCAATTGCGATAGAACTTTTTGATTACGTTCGTTAAGGTCTTGATTTTGCTGCGCGTGTAGAAATCGATATCCCCAAACGCCGAGCCGATATTTTGTTTTAGTTCGACTTCGTGTTTGATCAAATCTTTGCCCAAAATACGAATCTCGCCGCTATCCATGCGAGTCAAGTTCAGGATGGATTTGATAGTGGTTGTTTTTCCTGCGCCATTGGCTCCRATAAAGCCCATAATATAACCTTTTTCCAGTTGAAAAGACACGTCTTTCAATTGAAAATGCTCATACTTTTTGTTTAATGCTTTGATCTCTAAGGCCAGCATATCGTACCTCCGCTCCATAATTGTGTATGTTGTGTATGCACAATATAACATTGAGGCGGTGCCGATGTCAAATAATTACTTTTAAAAAGCTCATATTATATTTAGACCGATCGAGATCGTTCTTTTCGATACGTACGGGGAGATAGGCCAGACAGCTTTTTGAACACTCTGCCGAAGTGGGAGAAGTTCTCGAATCCGCAGTGTTCCGACACTTGAGTAATGCTCCAGTTCGTTTCGCGCAGCAAGTTTTCGGCTTCTTTGACCCTGGTAATGTTGATGTACTGGGTAAAGCCAAAGCCTGTGACTTCCTTGAAGACACGGCACAAGTGGCCTTTGCTAATATAAAAATGGTTGGCAATATCGTCCAAATGGAGCGGTTCCCGGTAGTGCAGATTAATGTGACGTATAATATCCGTTACTTTCTGCTGGACGGGTGTAAGCTCCATATTAGGCAATGTTTTGCGCTTCCGAATATGGCGAGCGGTGAACAGCATTAGTTCAATAGCCATGTTCCGGATATGCAGTTGATAGCCTGGAGGCTGCTCGTTAAGTTCGGTCAACAGAGAACCAAGCAGCTCTTCCACGTGCATCCGTTCTTGCAGGTTCAGTCTGATTAGCGGATGACCATCATGGAAAGGGGCCAAAAGCAGATCTATATCCTCCTGCGAAATGCCATTAAAGAAGGCTTCGCCGAAATGAAGAACGACCCGTACGTGATTGGGCTCGCTGAGCCCTGACGTTTTGTGGACGACGTCGGAGTCGATGAGCACCATATCGCCAGGGTGAACATGGTGGACGGAGTCTCCGATAAAGAAGTTCCTCTCTCCGCTGTATAAATAATAAATTTCGTACGACTTATGGTAGTGGGTGTTCGTCATGGAATGATGGCCGAATCTCCGGTCGAATTCGATCCACAAGGGTTCGTTTATTGAGCCGAGGAGCAGCGTGTCGGGAAGCGATTGAACAGTCATATGGAAAGCTCCTTTCACTGGCGTTAGACTGTTTTTATTATATCAATATTTGCGGGGTTTGGAGAATAGATGTGTATAAATGCGGAGAAATCACTCCTATCTTCATGTTAATCTTGGAGCATGAGAATCGTTTCTTTTGACAAGAGAAAGGATAGGGAGGAATAGATGATATGCGCAAATTCGAATGCAACGAAGCGGAAGTAAAAGAACTTATTGACCGTGTAGTTCGCCGAACCATGAACATGGATTTCACTTGGAATTGGTCTTGCGGGGTAGCTTATTACGGGATTTGCAAAGCTTGGGAAGTAACGGGTAATCAAGAATACATCGATTTTCTAGTCAAATGGGTGGACGAGTATTTGGAGCTCGGTCTGCCGCCAATGATGGTTAATGCTTGTGCCATGGGCCATACGATGCTGACCCTGCATGAAGCCACGGGAGACAAGAAGTATCTGGATTTGGCTTTGATGAAAGCTGAATATTTAAGCAAGGAAGCGATCCGATTCGGGAATGGCGTGTTCCAGCACACGGTATCGTCCAAAAATGATTTTCCGGAGCAGGCGTGGGCGGACACGTTGTTCATGGCAGCTTATTTCCTGCTTCGCCTTGGATTCAAACTAGACAAAAAGGAATACATCGACGATGCGCTTAATCAATTTTACTGGCATGAAGAATATTTGCAGGACACGAAGACGAACTTATTCTATCACGCCTGGGATAATGTGAGGCAAGATCATCTGTCCGGCATTTACTGGGGCAGAGCTAATGCATGGGCCGCTTATACGATGGCACAAGCTTACAAAATGTTGAATCCCTTCATGCCGATGTGGATGCAAATCGGCGGTGCGCTTGGCGATCAATTAAGCTCTCTAGCGAGGCTGCAATCACCGGACGGTCTGTGGCGCACGGTATTGAATGATGATACTTCCTACGAGGAAACGTCTGCTTCCGCCGGTATTGCTGCCGCGCTGGTATCCTATGCGCATCCTCTTCATCAAGACTATATGGCCAAGGCTTATAAAGGGATCTTGGCCAACATTGATGAAGACGGCTCGGTCCGCAATGTATCTGCAGGCACGGCGGTCATGTATAGTTCAGAGGATTATAAAGTCATCTCCAAGAAGAGAGTGCAAGGCTGGGGCCAAGGATTGACATTGGCTTACCTGGTAGCCTTGCTTCAGAATAGGGAAGTAGTCAGCAAGATTTAGTACAATCTAACAACAAGAGGGTGTCCCCAAAGGGCACCCTCTTGTTCGTTAATTCAGAGTCGGACATCGCTGGAAGGACCATTGCTCTCATAGATAAAAAGCGCTCTCGAGTCAGAAGATTGTACGAGAAATCGTACAATTCAGACAGGTAATGTTCCTCAGGTAGGGCATTGTGTGAAATATCGTATAATACAGGCTGGCAACGGTTATAAGATAAGATTTTTGTACGATAAACCACATAAAGTGCGAAGGAAGTCGTAAGGAGTCAGGGGCATTGTACGAAAAATCGTATAAGACATGGCCGGAAACAACAAAGAAAGGTGCCCCGAGGGGCACCTTTCTATTCATCCGAGTTTTCAATGTAAATGACGTAACCGCCCGAGTTCACTTCTCCATGATGATAGATTTCGTTCAGCTCATACGAATAGTGAGCTGTGACAATGCCTCGCAGGACATAGCTCGTTACTAGCGGGCTCACATAAATCTGATAACTGATTTGAACGGCTCTTCCCGGTGATACATACCCCAAAGAAATGGAGCCGGAGGCATCCGGATCTGCGGCAGGCACCCCATTTATGCGGATTGATCCGCGTATTAGGGAGGTTTGCCTGATCGTAAGGCGATTCAGAGTAACATCCGCTGCCCAATTCCCGGTATTCGTCAGCACGACGTTATAATCGACAACCGCCTCTGGTTCTACGACGAGAGGATTCGTTGTTACTTCAAGCTGAAAGTGCGGATAACAGACCTCTGTAGAAACCGTTCCGGAAAACGAAGGATCCAGTCGTGCAACCGCTCCGCCCGTACTTCTGTAAGTGCCTTCCGTGCTGGCTTGGTTAACTAAAACTTGAGCCGGCGACACAATATTGCTGCCTGTAATCATCACCTCGAAGGTGACGACAGACTGCTTTCTAGGGGCAACCGTTCCTAGCGCGATACCTGTCGTCACCAATTCCCCGCTTTGCATAACGCCGTTCAAGGTAATGCTGTTACGAACGAATAGCGTGCCGCCCGGTATGACGGCGAACAGAATCACATCGGCGGCGACGTCCCCATTGTTCGATACACGTGCGGTATACCGAAGGGTTTCCCCCGGACTTGCGAGGGCTTTGTTCACCGTAAGGGTAATCGTTACATCCGGTTTATTCATTCGGATGACCGGAAGCGTGACGGTATTGGAAAAAACGCTGTCCTCGACCAACCTCCCTCCAGCCGCGAGGAACGTATAATCTGCCCGCACTTGGTTACCAAGCTGCTCGCTCGTAATCTGCATGGAGGTCATAAGCTGGAAAGTAATTCTCACGGATTGATTCATTCCGATTCTGCCTAGATACAGTCCGGTCACGGGATTGGCGCCCGGAAGAGGCGCGCCATCCCGGTGTACGCTGTTGGGGACAAAGTCCGTTCCTTCCTGCAGCAGGTCATAGAGGGTGATATCCGCTTCCCGGTTACCCGTATTAGTAATGTTGACGGCGAATATGACCGGCAAGCCGGGAAAGACTTGAGTCGATTCCGAGCTTTTGACCAAGGTGATGACAGGGCCAACGATAGGCGTGCWCACCGTGTTGGAATACGTAACGAATGCAGTACCGCCTGCGTTATAAAGAATCCGCGATTGGTTCAGCAGAATTTCTTCCTTGGCCATATCGGGTGTCATGACACAAGCACCCGGAAGGTTACGGTTGATGTGGCTCCTGCTAATATGGAGCCTACGGCGATGCCGACCGAAGGATTCGCCGTCGGTACCGATACGGTATCCACGGTGACGCTGCCAGCGACAAAGGTGCTGCCGACCGGAATCGGGTCAATGACCACGACATTGTTGACGGTGGAAATGCCGTTATTCGTAACAAGAATCGAGTAAGTAATCTCATCTCCGGAAACAGCGTCAACAGCGAGCGTACTCTTGACCACGCTGACATCCGGAGAGGATACCGGAATGATAACGATATTGGATTGCGCCGAGCCGATGCCCGTTCTTCCGTCGGGTAGCAAGAAGGAGAAATTAGCCACGGCCGAGTTGACCAGCTGCTGCGGAGACGGCAGCGTCTCGATGGTTAATTGAAGGGAAACCGTAACCGTAATCGTTCCTCCAGGCGCAACGGTACCGACTACGATGCCCATGTCGGGATCAACGCCTGGCTGAGGCACGCCGTTGATAATGACGCTGTTGGGGACAAACTCCGCTCCGGCTGGAACCGGATCCGTGAGCGTAACCGTAGCTGTCGTATTTCCGGTATTGGTGACGTTCAAGTAGTAGACGACTGTATCGCCAACTGTTGCGACAGGTACACTGGAGCTCTTGACAACGCCGATAATCGCCTGCGCTACAGGCAGCGTAACCGTGTTGGACAGAGATGTTCCCGAGAACGCGCCGGACGTGAAGCTGACGGTAGCCTGGTTGCTGAAGGAGCCGGAAGTCGGCAAGGACGTGACGGTGATGTTGAAGTTGACCACAAMGCTGCCGCCAGGCGCAATCGTTCCAAGCTGGATACCGGATGCCGGATTGCTGCCGGAACGCGGGACGCCGTCTACGCTGACACTGCCTGGAACAAACGCCGTATTGGCAGGGATTGGGTCAAACAGAGTAGCGTCTGTAACGTTTTGAATTCCGGCGTTGGTTACGGTAACGGAGAAAGGAACAATGTCGCCTATCGTTGTTGCTGTAAAGGTTGTGCTCTTGACCGTAGTCACATTTGGCGAAGAAACGGTCGAGGTGACTGTGTTCGACTGGGCCGATCCCGTAAAGACGCGTCCATCCGGCAACGTGTAGCTGAAGCCCGCCATAGACTGATTCACCAGCTGCTGGGTTGGCGGCAAAGATGTGATGATGACAGAGAACATTAACGTAACGGGGCTTCCAGGCGCAACCACGCCAAGCGGTACGCCAGCGGCAGGGTCTGCGCCGGGCAAGCTGGCTCCGTTCAACAGTACGCTGTTCGGTACCAAAGTGGTTCCGGCCGGAATCGGATCGGTTAGCGTAGTCGTTGCTCCGATATTTCCGCCGTTCGTAATCGTTGACGAGTACACAATGGTATCTCCGACAGTGGCGTTCGTGCTGCTGACTGTTTTGTTGACGGTCAGAGATGGCTGGAACACGGGTGTAGCTATAATCTCCGAGAATGCCGTTGCCGAGAGGGCGCCGGAAGTAAAGCTGACGAACGACTGGTTATTGACGACAGCCGGATTCGGAATCGAAGTAACCGTGACGCTGAAGGTGACCGGGACGGAGGCTCCCGCCGCTATATCGCCGAGTTGTATGCCTGCTGCCGGATTTGCAGATGGCTGAGTTACGCCGTTGACGGTCACGCTGCCCGGAACTAGAGCAGTGCCTGCAGGAAGCGGATCAGTTAACAGTGTATTGCTGATTGCCGCAATTCCGTTATTCGTTACATTAATGTTGTACGCGATAGTGTCCCCGACGGTGGAGGCGGTAGTGAGCGTTGTCTTGACTACAGAAACGTTCGGTGCGGTTACGCCTACCGTAACTGTATTGGACGTAATCGAGCCGTTGAACGGACGTCCGTCAGGCAGCGTGTACGCGAAGCTGACCGAGGCCTGATTGAGAAGCTGCTGCGGCGTAGGCAGGAACTCGATCAAGACGGAGAAGGTAACCTGAATGGTTGCTCCCAGTGCAACGGAGCCGACAGCGATTCCCGTTACGGGCGATTCTGCGGCATGAGGCACGCCATTCACGATAACGCTGTTCGGAATGAAAGAGGTTCCCGTCGGAATGGTGTCTGTTACTGTTGCCGTAGCGGCGTAGTTACCGGAATTCGTAACGGCAATGGTGTAATTCAGTGTATCCCCAACCGTTGCGGCCGTGACTCCCGCTGATTTCAAAGCTGTCACAATCGGTTGGTTAACCGGTGTGACGTTGGTGTTGGAGAAGGCTGTCCCCGAGAAGGCACCGGAAGTAAAGGTTGCAGACGATTGGTTGATGAGAGAGCCGGAAGGAGGAAGGGATTCCACCAGGACATTGAAGGCGACCGTGATCACTGCTCCCGGCGCGATCGGACCTAGCGAAATGCCCGCGGCCGGTATTGCGGCCGTGTTAGGCACGCCGTTGATCGTAACCGATCCGGTCACGAAGGACGAGCCGGGAGCAATAGGGTCGGTAAATATCGTGTTAGTTATTGCCGCAATGCCTGTATTGGTGACGCTAACGGAATAGGGAACGATGTCTCCGATTGTCGTATTGGTCCTCGTGGAGCTCTTAACAATTGAAATGTTGGGGGCGGAAACGGAAATGGTCAGTATATTGGACTGAGCAATGCCTGACAGCGTACGTCCATCCGGCGGTACAAAGGTATAGTCTGCCGTGGCCTGGTTGGCAAGCTGCTGAGGACTCGGCAGAGTAGCGACCAGCACACTGAAGGTTACGAGCACGGTTGCCCCTGCAGCCACGTACCCAACCGGAATACCCGTAGCCGGATCGGCACCGGCTACAGGTAAGCCTCCAACGACCACGCTGTTCGGAATAAACGTTGTGCCGGCGGGAATGGCATCGGTCAATATAACCTGTGCCGCCAGATTGCCTGTGTTGGAGACGGCGACGGAATATGTAACCGAGCTTCCAACTGAAGCGTTGGTCGTATCCGAAGACTTCACGAGCGTAAAGACAGGCTGCGTAACGGGAATATTCACGTTGTTGGACTGGGACGCCGACGAGAAAGCGCCCGAAGTAAAGCTGACCGTAGATTGGTTCGAAATTACGGATGGAGTGGGCATGTTGACCATCACCTCGAAAGTTACGGTAGCAGAAGCGTTGGGGGCTAATGTACCGATTGGAATGCCGAGAGCTGGATTTGCAAGCGGCACGGAATCACCGTTTACAAACACGCTTCCGGTAATAAAGCTGGTGCCCTGCGGCATCATGTCGCTTACGACCGCGTTGTTGATCGGAGCCGCCCCGTTGTTTGTGACCAATACGGTATACATGACCGCATCTCCACTGGCTACCGATAAGCTGCTGTTGCTGCTTTTGAATGTGGAGACATTGGGTGCGGATACGGAGACGACGACCGTGTTGGAAGCGGAACTGCTCTCAAACATTCTTCCGTCTGGCAAAGTATAGCTGTATAAAGCATTGGATTGGTTAGAGAGCTGCTGTGGATTGGGCAGGGATACGACCGTAACCGAGAAGCTTACGACATTGATTTCGCCTGCGGATACCGTGTCCAGCGGGATGCCTGTAGTCGGATCGACACCCGGATTCGGGAAACCGTTAATAATGACGCTATTCGGCACGAAAACAACCTCAGGCGGTAACATATCCTCCAATCGAACTTCAGCCGGGTAATTGCCGGTATTATTGACAGTCAGTGAATACGCAAAGGTATCGCCTACGGTCAATGTGCTGACACTGCTGTCCTTGACTATGTCAATGACAGGTAAGTAGGCGGCCGTTGTGATCACTGCTGAAGAGGAGGAACCGGTAAAACTGCCCGAAGTAAAGCTCACATTGGCCCGATTATTTAATTGTACCGGGATGGTCGGCGCTACGGCTGCTACACGGACGTTGAAGGTAATCGGCACGGTAGCCCCTGCGGCAATGGTTCCAAGCGAGATGCCTCCGCTAGGGTCGGCGTTTGGCAAGGGTATGCCGTTCACGACGGTACTGCCGGTTACAAAAACCGTATTGGCTGGAAGGTTATCTGAGAAAACGGCATTCGTAACGGCTGCAACGCCGTTGTTGGTGACGGCGATCGAATATGTCAAAATGTCGTTAATCGTAGCAATCGTGCTGTTAACTGCTTTGGTGACGGTCAGATTAGGCGAGGTAGCCGGAATGTCGACCACATTGGAAGACGACGTAAAGCCTGTAAATGGGCGCCCGCTCGGCAGTTGATACGAATACGCCGTCGTTGCTTGATTCGCGAGCCGCGGCGGTGAGGGCAGCGTGTTCAGGACGAATTGAAACGTGACAGGAACAGAGCTTCCTGGCGCAATGGAGCCGAGAGATATGCCGACAATCGGCGAAGCGCCCGGGATGGAGACCGTGTTGACCGTCACGCTTCCGGGTACAAAGGAGGTACCTGCCGGAAGTGTATCCGTTAAAGTTGCTTGCGCGGCCAAATTGCCGGTATTCGAGACGAATACCATATAGGTCAATGTATCTCCGACGGTGGCGACGCTTTGGTTAACCGATTTCACTGTAGCGATAATCGGCTGATAGACAGGGACGGTGACGGTATTGGACAACGATACGCCGCTGAACGTTCCGGAGCTGTACGCCACGGAAGCTCGGTTGACAAATTGCGCGGGCGTGGGGAGCGATGAAGACGTTACTTGGAACGAGATGGTTGCAGAACTGCCCGCAGACAAGGTGCCGATGGCAATGCCGCTTGCGGGATTGGCTGACGGCTGAGGCGTTCCATTCAGGGTTACGCTGCCCGATACAAGACCAGCCCCGCTCGGCATGGCATCGGTCAGAGTCATATTCGTGACGGCAGCGGTCCCGTTGTTGGCGATCACGGCGGTATAGGTGTAAGCTTCTCCAACAGAAGCGTCCGGTACGCTGGCGCTTTTGACGACAGTTACATTCGGAAGGGCAACAGGCAAGGTCACGGTGTTCGATGCTGCCGAGCCGGATGAGGTTCGGCCGTCGGGAACGGTGAACGTATACGCGGCCTTAGCTTGGTTCACCAGCTGCGGGGGAGAAGGCAGACTTTGAACCAATACCTGAAAGGTAACGGTAGCCGAGCCGCCCGCCGGAATGGACCCTGCCGAAACGCCGGTAGCAATATTGGCTCCCGGCACCGTCACGCCGTTCACGGTCACGCTGTTCGGCACGAATGAAGTGCCAGCGGGAATCGGGTCCGTTACGGTCGTCGTGCCGGCAATATTGCCGGAGTTGGCGACAACAATGGTGTAGGTGACCGTGCTTCCTACAGTCGCATTAGCCGTGMTTGCCGTTTTGTTCATGGCCAGAATCGGCGAATACACCGGCACGGTTACTCCGTTGGACGGAATCACGGCAGGGGTGATCGGGCCGCCGGCAACGCTTTGGAAGTTGAAGGAGGCATTGGCTGTGTTGACGAGCTGTTGCGTGCCGGGCATGGACGTTACTCGCGTACTGTAAGCCACGGCAATGGACGCACCGGGCGTCAGCGTGCCAACCGGAACGCCGGCTATAATATCGCCCGTCGGTCGCGGTACGCCTGCGACCGTGACACTTCCCGCAACGAAGGTTAATCCGGCCGGAAGGCTGTCAGTTACGATCATGTCGGTCGCATTGGCCGTTCCTGTATTGGTGACGGTAACCGTATATCGGATCGTATCCCCGGTCAGTGAGCCGGCTACATTAGCGGATTTGGTCACGCCGACTCTAGGTGCGTTAATATCGATCTGCAAGGCATTGGCGTTCAGTACATAGGCATCGCCCGAGGTTGTTAATTGAAGTACGGCAGATGTCTGATTATTGACCAATCGGGCTGATACATCCACATTGGTAATATCCCAGCCTTGTCTTCCCCCCACAATATTACTTCCGGGAGCGCCGTTGGTCTGGTTGCGGCTTCCGAAGGTGCCTGATGTATTTACCGCTCCTGAATCGTTGTTAATCTGGGAGGCAAAGAAGTTGTTGGCGAAATTATTCGTACCCGACAAAGCGACCAAGGCCGCAGTTGTAGGGCCGAAGAGCGCTTGATCGCCGGTACGGTTGGCATCTCCCTCTTGGGCGCTGAACAAGGCACGCCCTCCGAGCACACCGGATACAGGCGTCGAAAAACCGGTAAGCGTAGTCGTAACAGCCGACGAGGTGCTCTGAACAAGAACCGCTCCTGCCCGCAGAGACATATTGCGGAATGGAAGCGAGGCATTCTGATAAATGACGCCGAGCGTCCATCCGGCATTGTTGGCGGTCGGATCATTGCTGATAACTAATGTGCCGACAACCCGACCTGTTGTATAAGTTCCTGCGCCGCCTTGCTGAACCAGCGACGTCACATTTGCCGTTCGAACATAACCAAGGGCTCCTCCGCCCAGGTCAAAGATGTTGCTCGTAGCGGAGTCCGGCGATACATTGGAGGTACCGGCGGGGGTCGCGAAGGATACCGGATTATTAATGGCTGCCGTCAGATTGGTGGTGCCATTAACGTAAGTGCCGCCCCAGATTAGCTCTGCGTAAAGCACGGAGCTGCCCGCGGGAAGATTCAGGACGGCCGATGAGCTGTTGAGCAAATAATTATCCGTGGTGCCAAAAGGATAGGTGCCGTATCGCAAAGCGGTGTTGGTTGTAACGAATGCGCCGATGCTATCGGAAGTTCCGGGAACGCCGGACACCTCGGAACGACTGAGACCCAAAGTGTTTCCCGTAAAGGTAATGGCGCCTGTTGCATTAACAGTTGCCCGCACGATGAGTGGAATGTTGATTCACCTCCCTTTCCGAAAGACAACTCCATAAAAGTTTCTACCAACTCATTAGTATGAGCCTAAACTTTTGATTTTGTCTGTCCATATGGGGACGAGGCAATTAATTTATCGAAAATAGCGGAATCGTTTCTTGGGGCTGTTTGAAATTCGCGGAGCCTTTTTGTGGTGGCGTCTTTGCGCCAAGGAACGTTTCGGGGGCGTTGGCGGTACGATTTCACTCTCTTTTGGAAGGTGCGGCTCTAGTTCTTCCATTAATTCCGGTGGTTCTTCGATTTTGCGCAGTGATTGTACGCAGGAGGGTTCCATATGGGATTGGCGTGACAATTGGTCAAGCTCGAATGGGGAGATGTTCTCCTTTACAACGACAAAATGATACATGATTTCATCCACGATATTGTTCTGAAGCCGCCCAAGTTCGTCCAGTTCTTCGGATTCGTAAATAGGCGAATGAAAGATATCGTTGTAAAAGCATTCCATCCGAATCAAGCGGAAATCGAATGGAAGATCGCCTAGGTCGAGATAATGCGGGACGGCCGGAGACTCGGGTCCGTGTGGCGGCTGATAAAAATGTTTAGTGAAATAACGCGGGGTGTGTTCGTCGAAACGATGCCGGAGCATGGGGTTGGTCACGTTCTTGAAGCTGTGGGCATAGGGAGCCAGTATGCAAACGATCGATTTATGAATGGAAATGCGATAGATTTCGGATAACACTGCAAATAAATCTTGTACATAGGGTAGACTGCGGCCTGCCATAACCC